>DASQEG010000154.1:0-3529 GCA_035633775.1 Bryobacteraceae bacterium | reverse complement strand
TGCCAGGTACCCTGCCTCAGGAATGCTGCAAAGCGGCTGGATCGGTGGCGAAAGCTACCTCCAGGATCGTATCGCCGCAGCGGAAGTGACTTACGGCAAAGGACGTGTCATTGTCCTGGGTTTTAGCCCTCAGAACCGCGCGCAGCCCCACGGAACCTTCAAGCTCCTGTTCAATGCAATTCATCTCGCGGCGGCGGAGAACTGAGTTACACCGAACGGCCCGCAGCATCTGCGGCCCGCATTGGATTCTCACGCTTTTCAGCCAGCAGAGCGATCGCGCCCCAGAACGAAACGACCAGATAGTTGATCGCCTGCCAGAAAAGAATGAAAGCAATGGCTTCCGAGCGTGTAAGACCCGACGGAGTAAGGACGCCAACGGCCACAAACTGAAAGATCCCCACATAGCCCGGAGTCGACGGCAAGGCGCTGGCAAGACCTAGGCCGGCAACGAGAAGGAACGCAAGCGGCAGTGCAATCTCCAGACGAATCGCCTGGGCACCGACACGGATGAGGACGGCATCGATGCACCAGATCACGATGGTGAGTGCTACGAATCGGGTTACGCGCCCTGCGTCATGAAACGACCCGATGCCATGTAAAACCTGATGGAGCATGTACTCGCTGCGGTCCGCAACCCGCCCGCGCAGAGGCAACGAACTCAGCACGCGAGTCAGCCAGCTTTTCATCCTCGGCAGGAAGACCATCGCCGCCAGCCCGCAGAGTCCGGCCACGGCGACGGGAACGGCTGCTCGCGACAACCACTCCGGTCCGGTTGCCCAGAACGCCAGGACAAGACCGCTGATCGTGACGAGCGCGATAGCATCGGCGACGCGCTCGAGAAAGGCTGTCGTGAGAGTGAACGTCCTGCCAATTCCGGTGCGCCTGCTGATCATCAGCGTCCTCAGTACTTCGCCGGCACGAGCGGGTAGAACGTTGTTGGCAAGATAGCCGGCCGATGTAGCAAAGAAAGCAATGCGGAAATCCACTGGTGCTTCCGCCGAGAGCAGCACGCGCCACCGTATCGCACGCAGCACCAGTGCCGCCATGTTTAACGCGATCATCAGGCCGACTCCGTAGGACGTAGCGCCGGAGACCAGGCGCCTAACCTGCGACCAGTCGATGCCACGCATTGACAGGTACAGGAGTACGCCGGCGAGCGCAACCGATACCGCCATCGGCAGCCACCGTTTGACAACGGAGTCAGGCCGGCTGTTCACGCGGGCTTCAGAGGTGGACACGGGCACGCTGAGTCCACATTCTAACAGCGGCAATGGTCGTAAGATGGTGGCTGATGAACCGGCAGTCCCTCGTTGCGGCCGCACTCGCCCTGGTGGCTGTTGTCGCCGTTGTTGCGGCGATCCTTTATAAGACGAAGGACAATCGCGTGAATCTGGAGGGGCAGATCCTGAAGGTGCGCAGTCACCAGATCAGCCCTGAGCAGACAATCGTGCTCATCGATATGCGTCTGCGGAATGCCTCGGCTCAGTCTCTGGTTGTACGTGACGTCGAGGTCTTCGTGGACGCTGACGAACCTGTACCTGGGGTTCTGTTCGCCGAGAGCGATATTCGCCGAACTCTGTCCTATTACCCGGCTCTCGGCTCCAGGGAGACTCCAGGGCTGTTGCGTCGCGACCGCATCGCGAGTGGCGAGTCCACTGACCGGAGCCTCGCTATTAGTGTGCCGATGACGGACGAGCAACTGGCCCGAAGGCGTGCCGTTCGGGTCGTAGTGCAGGACGTGGACGGCGGGAGCGCCGTGCTTGTGGAGAAGCGTTGAAGCTCGTCCTCGCCTCGCAATCCCCGCGCCGCCGCGAGATTCTCGACAACGCGGGCATTGCGTTTGAGGTGCGCACTTCGGGCGTACCCGAAGAACTCACGGAGGGTGAGTCTCCGGTCCAATATGTTCAACGCCTGGCTGCATCCAAGGCTGCGGCAGTGTCACGGACCGACGATGAGATCGTATTGGGCGCTGACACCGTCGTGGTTCTGGAGAATAAGATTCTCGAGAAGCCGCGGGACGGTGCCGATGCGGCGCGAATGCTCGGCGTGCTCAGCGGGCGTCAGCACAAGGTGATCACGGGCGTATGCCTGCTCACGCGAAACCACCGCGTGGTCGACAGTGCGGAAACCTTCGTCAGCTTCACCCGGCTCTCAGCCGCTGAGATCGCACAGTACGTAGCGTCCGGCGAACCGATGGACAAGGCGGGAGCCTATGCCATTCAGGGCCGGGCATCGAAATGGCTCGAGCGCATCGACGGATGCTATTTCAACGTTGTTGGCCTGCCGATATCGCTTGTTTACCGGCACCTCAAGGAGCTTACTTCAGCTCCTTCATTCTAATGTTGCCCCACTCGATATAGAATCCTTCCGCTTCGACACCGATATAGCCACGCTCGGCAGGGACCTTGTCATAGGACCCAACCGTGGCGCCGTTCACCCATAGGGACACCGCTGATCCCCTTACGGTCAACTCGTATACGTTCCATTCCCCTGCGGGACGGACACGCTCCGCCGTTATCGAGTCACGCAAGTTCGTCCGCTGCTTTTTCCCATCGACCGGATAATCGGCGAAGAGCCAGGCATTCGGCCCGCCGCCGACCTGCGCCTGGACAAAGTGCTCGCCGTCAGCCGAGGAGCGCACCATCACGCCGCTGTTGTATCGCGGCTGCTCCTTGCCTTCAGCCCGGCGGAACCGCCACTCCACGTGGAGAATAAAGTCCTTGTATTCGCGATTCGACCGAAGCAGTTCATGGCCCTTATCACCCGTACAGATGAGCAGGCCAAGATTCCTGTCATACCGCCACTGGTTCTCGCTCTGGAGTGCGGCGGTGCTCGGGATCGGCACCCGTTTCCAGTTCTTCGCCGGTGTCAGATCGCGCCAGCCGCGAGGATCTGCTTCAAGAGCGCTCCGGCTCTCCTGCGAGAGACAAGACAGCGCGAGAAGGAAGACACTACACAGCAGCCGCATCGAGTTTCTCCAGATCGCTTGCTTCACCGAACTTTTTCATCTGCACGGCAGGGTCGATGGCCTTCATCAATCCGCTCAGGACGCTCCCCGGGCCGGCCTCGATCGCGTCCGTGACTCCAAGCACGATCATCGCGCGCATCGACTGTGCCCACCGCACCGCACCCGAGATCTGGTGCACCAGGCCCTGACGAGCCTCCGGGCCGGTACGGACCACGCGTGCCGCCACATTGTTAATGAGAGGCACTTGCAGGTCGCGAAACTCGCAAGCGTCGAGTTCGGCCTTCATCTGCTCCTCGGCAGGCTTCATCAGCGGGCAGTGGAACGGGGCGCTTACCGGCAGCATCACGGCACGTTTTGCACCTGCTGCTTTCGCCAGGTTGGCTGCACGACTTACCGCCCCGGCGTGCCCGGCGATTACGATCTGGTCGGGTGAATTAAAGTTGGCGGCGCTGACCACCTCACCTTGTGCGGCCTCGGCGAGAATGCTGTCGAGCTTACCTTCGGGCAGTTTGAGAATGGCGGCCATTGCGTCGACACCTTTTGGCACAGCCTTCTGCATGA
>DASQEG010000153.1:0-2556 GCA_035633775.1 Bryobacteraceae bacterium | reverse complement strand
CCAAGCACCGCCCGGGCTGAACTTGTGCACAAAGGACTCGTTCACTCTGTTCGGCGACTGCATTGAAGGACTGCTCGAAATCAGGTAAATCGATCCGTCGCGGCCCACGACGGGCGACCCATAGAAGCCGCCGTGCTCCTTGTTGATCTGGCGTGTCCATGAAGCCGTACCATCAGGTCGGTACGACCGCAGAATGCCGTCCGCCGTTCCGAGATAAACCGTGCCGTCCGGACCAATGACCGGGTTTGCCCCTGGTGCGACCGTTCCGGCCCAGTGGACCGTGTAGTTATCTGCAGGACGCGTGTTGATGCGTGCGAACCCGGTATTCCCGTTGTCAGCCCGCGGGAACCGCCATTGTGTCTGGGCCGACAAAGCTGTCGCATTGCAGAAAGCAAGGGCGAGCGCTATACGCCGGCGCCCCTTGCTGCCGAGAAACGAAGAAAACGAAATCATGATGAGGAAAGCTCCTGTAAATAGCAGCGAGATCCTCGTCCAGAATTAGCGAAAGTTCGAGCCGTTACGCACTCTCGAGTGGGCCCCATCGACTTGGAAAAAGCAACGGTGCAGTGCGGGCCTAAAAGTATCACTGAACACTTCTAACGGTCAGGAACGTTGTCGTGACAAGAACGCCGCGGTTCAGGTGCTCGTGAGCCGAAGAAGCCGATTGCCTTGACGGGTACCGCCGCGCCGGACTTTAGCACGGGCAGAACCGCGGTCACAACTTTCGGCGCGGCGCGTTATTGTCATTCATGTGCTCAAGGCAAGACACTGCTTCCATCCCCAGATTTGCCATGGCAAGTGGATGTATGGCTGTTTCGGATCGCTGCGGATGTAAAGGATAGCTTCTTCGGTCAGTGAAGAGGAAGATCGAGCCTTTCGTCACCCGTGAGCGCCGCGACGCACGATAGAAGAGAGCCTTGTCGACCGGCAGAGCAGTGCGCCCTGTTTGGAGCCGCAGTCCATCCAGGAGTCACGAACAAGAACCAACCGTACAGGCACTCTCAAGGTAGCCACAAAATTCACGGCATAGCGCCTGAGCCGTTCATCTGCAGGGGCAGATCGACGGTGAGTGGAGGGTGATCGGAGATCCTCGATCCACTTACTTCGTTCAGTTCGTTCATAGTGGCCGGGTAGTGTGGCGCGAGCGCGCCGTCAGCAGCGGGTTTGACGAAGAACCAATCCAGTTTGTAGCGGCCGACTATGCCGCCCAACGTGCGCTCAAAGGTGAATGTCGGTTGGAAACCTTTGAAGTGCCGTTGGTTGCTATTCCCCAGCGTTCCGGAACGCCGGTCACGCGTGCGTCCCGGTGACCCGCTGAAGTCGAACCGGCCACCGTCGGCGAACCGGAACCGTTGGACCTTCGTGAAGATCCCGTCCTCCCGGTTGGGAAGCACTAACGGAAGGTGAAACGCGGACGGGTCCAGATAATTTTTGAAGTGATTCGCCGGAAGCAACCCAACTTGCGGCAACGTGACCGGACTGCCATAGCGGACGGCCATGCCCAGCCAGAACTTCAGGCTGCTCGCACGCCGCGTGATCTCACGCCGGATAGACGTCGGGGCAGCATCTGTTCCCGTTGTATTCAAATCACCGCCAACTATCACCGCGTGAGGTACTTCCTTCAGCGACGCCATGACGGCATCCATCTGGTCCTGACGACACGCCGGGCGGCACTTGTTCTCGAGGTGAGTGGAGACTACCGTTACTCTGCCGCCAGGAGCTTCCGGAACCGCGAGTTCCACAATCAGCGCAATCCTGCCACCTCGCCGGATCTCGCGCGAGATCCGTTCTTCGAACAGTCGTCGTGCGGTCCAGCGCCGTCCCTTTTCCAGGTGCGCGATAGATTGCTTTTCCTTGCCGTACCAGTCATAGCAATCAGGCAATCGGAGAAGGCGCGCAGCGGTGATCGGGTACCGGCTAAGCACCGCATTCCCGTGCAGCCCTCGAAAACGCTCTCTGTCGATCTTATGCTCTGCGTTCCAATCGCGCACTGACGAGGCATCGCCCTTTGGCTGCTCCAGACCGAGAAGGATTGGGTCTACTTCGACAAACTCTGCGCCGAATGCGTAGTTCATGCGCAGGCGGGTCGCTAGATGCGCCGTCACGTCCGCATAGTCACTCCTGCTGACGCCCAGATCGGCTTCGTTGATGATAATCACGTCTGCACCGCTGAGGTGCTCAGCCTGCAACCGGGCTGCGCCTTCTGAGTGCGCACCCGAGCGTGCAAGCTTCAGCAATTCGGACGGTTGCTCGAAAGCGAGTGCAATCTGGTCGAGGTTGTATCCGCGTTCCAGGTTCCAGAGTGCCACCCGGATCACTGGCCCAACACCGCCCACAACTGGCCGCCTCGGGCCGTGGCTGGTTCGTGCAGCAGCATTGCTGACGATCGGAGTTGCTAGTAGCACATCCAGCTTGCGTAACAGCCCTTCACTGGGGCTATCAGCGGCGAGTTCGACCACGTCCGCATGTGAAAGCAGTTCAGGGCCGCCGTCCCGCAACCAACCGCCTTCGGGTTCCGCATGGACGCATGCAATGGCAAAAAAGCAAAGTATCAAG
>DASQEG010000152.1:0-6007 GCA_035633775.1 Bryobacteraceae bacterium | reverse complement strand
ACGTGCTGAACTCAGAGGTCCCCGTGCTGGTGGATTTTTGGGCGGAATGGTGCGGTCCCTGCCGCCAGATGACACCGACGATCGACGCCGTTGCGGTCGATTACGCCGGTAAAGCAAAAGTCGGCAAGCTAAATGTGGACTTCAACAGCGGCACCGCCTCACGCTACAACATTCGCGGCATTCCAACGCTGCTGCTCTTCAAGGGCGGACGGGTTGTAGAACAGAAAGTCGGAGCGGCGCCGAAGTCTGAGCTCCAAAAGATGCTCGACGCTCACGTCTAACGCTTCTCCCTGGTTGTTACGCGCGCCCGCTGCTTTCGTGCAGCGGGCGCTTTCTGTTTCCTGGGAACCGGTGCAGACATCGGCGTGTGGCTCTTTTGCCCGTACGGCGCGCCCTCGTACCAGTGCGGAGGTTGTATTGCATTCGCAATCGCCAGAACACCGGCGCGAGCAGCCGTCGTAATCAGTGCCATGTTGTCGTAGTCAAGCTTGTGCCACTCGTCGCCGGGCTGGTGGTAATCCGGAAAGCTGAAGGATGCTGCCACAGTGTGCGCGGGGACTCCGGACACGGCCAGCGCTTCATTGTCGCTTCTGGTGAAGGCCTGATCCGACCACTTCGCCCGGTACCGCAGCCGTACACCATACTTGGCGGCGTGCGCCTGCAGAACGTCTGTCACTTGTGAGTACCCCCAACCGGACATTTCGAGAGCTTTGGGATTGGCACCTTCCAAATCATCAGTGCGCCCTGTCTGCTCGAAATTGATTTGGGCAACGGTGCTATCGATTGGGACCAGCGGGTGGGCAGCGTAATAGCGGGATCCGATGAGGCCCAGTTCCTCGCCGTAATAGGCGATGAAGAGCACTGATCGCCGCGGCTTCGCCTTAACCAGGTCGCGTGCGATTTCGATGATGGACGCAACGCCGCTCGCGTTGTCGTTCGCCCCGTTACGAATCAGATCGTCGGCCTCGCCCTGCTTATCAGTGCCGACGTGATCGTAATGCGCAGTGACGAGTACGCAGGTGTCCCGCAGCCTGGGATCGGAGCCTCGGAGGAAACCTACCACGTTGCGCCGCCCCGCCGATTCCTCCTGGAAGTAGCTTCCCTCGTTGCCCGCTTCGAGGCCTGCACGGCGAAATTGAGCAGCGATGTACTCCGACGCTACATGAAGGCCTGTCGACGGCGTGGCTCGTCCGCCCAGAGCATCGGACGCGAGGAACTCGACGTGTGCGCGCAGATCCTCCGGCTCGATCGCAGAGGCACACATCGCAAGCGCAGCCACCAGTAACGTCGTCCGGCAAACACGAGAACAGATCACTTGGCTTGGACGAATGCCGCTCGTGCCAGGTCTCACCGATTCAGCGCACGCCCGTGTGCAGTGCGACAACGCCGAAAGTGAAACGCTCGAACCGCACCTCTCGAAAGCCCTGCTCGCGCATCATGGCAGCCAGACTGGGGGCATCCGGGAACTTACGGACAGATTCGGGCAGGTATCGATATGCTTCGCCGGCACCCGACACGGCAGCTCCGACTCTCGTGAGGACGTGATTCGAGTAGAAATGGTAACCGGCACGGATGAGAGCATTGGGCGGTGTGGAGAACTCCAGGATGGCGAAGGTGCCACCTGGGCGCAGCACGCGCAAACCTTCCCGCAGCCCGGCTTCGTAGTTGGCAAGGTTGCGGAATCCAAACGCGACGCTGACAAGGTCAAAGCTCGCGTCGGCCACAGGTATTCGCATTGCGTCTGCTTCGAACAGCGGCAGCGAATCGGATTTGCGGCGTGCGCTCACCAGCATCGGATGACAGAAGTCGCTTGCAGCAACAGTGCCGTTTCGGACCGCCGAGCGCAAAGCGATGGCAAGATCGCCGGTGCCACAGCAAAGGTCAAGCACACGAGCACCCGGCCGCTCGAGAATCGGACTCAAACGACGCACGGCTGTGGCGCGCCAGAGTCTGTCGATGTTGAACGAAAGCAGATGGTTCAGCAGGTCGTACCGCGGCGCTACCTGACCGAACATGTCGCGCACCCATGCGGACGCGGCACGTTCATCGGTGATGCCTCGCGGCGTGGTGCCGCTCATCCCAGTGCAGCCCGAATGGCAGTGAGAATCCTGCTCTCGTCGATACCGGATTGCACAACGACGTGACCGATGCGATCGGGCAGAACGAAATGCACCCTGCCTGCTATCGTCTTCTTGTCGCTCGTCAGCCGGGCAGCAAGCGCCTCGGCAGTGATGCCCGTCGTGGAAGGTATCGGGCCATAGGCGTTCACCAGGTCGATGATCTGGGAGCACTCGGCGCTTCGGAGGAGACCTGTCTCACGCGCCAGCAGGGTTGCCGCTCGCATCCCAAACGCTACGGCCTCTCCGTGAAGAAATCTCTCGTACTTCGTTTCCGACTCGAGTGCGTGGCCGACGGTGTGGCCGAAGTTCAGAATGCGGCGAAGGTCGCTCTCCTTCTCGTCGGCAGAAACTACTTCGGCCTTGATACGAACCGATTCGGCCACGATCCGCTCGACTGCCGAGGGCTCCTGCGCGAGAACGTCTGCTGAACGGTCACGAAGGAAGGCGAACAGCTCCGGGCTGGCGATTACACCGTACTTGATGACTTCATAGAGGCCGGCACGGTACTCACGCGGGGGCAGGGTGCGAAGAACGTCCGGGTCCACCAGAACTGCAAGCGGTTGATGAAACGATCCGATCAGGTTCTTGCCGGACCGGAGATTCACTCCCGTCTTCCCGCCGATCGCAGCATCAACCTGCGCCAGCAGCGTTGTGGGAACCTGCACCACCGGGATGCCGCGCATGAAGATAGCGGCCAGGAAGCCGCCCATATCCCCGACGATGCCGCCTCCCAGAGCAACAACGACCG
Source organism: Bryobacteraceae bacterium (assembly GCA_035633775.1). Classification (GTDB taxonomy): domain Bacteria; phylum Acidobacteriota; class Terriglobia; order Bryobacterales; family Bryobacteraceae; genus JAWXCM01. Next base: position 3,139 of record DASQEG010000152.1, on the reverse strand, counting down.
ATGTCCGGTCCGCCCCCTGAGCGACCATCTGCTCAGCCATCTCTTCCATTACGTGCAGCCGCTTCGTGGGCTCGCCGCCTGGAAAGAACAGGGGCGTGGAAGCGTCCAGTTTCAGACCGGCGCCATGGAGTTCCCAAACATCTTTCGTCGTAGCAACGAATACTTTGCCGGCGCGCGCCGGCAGGTACTCCTGCAAACGACGGAGCGCACCGCGCTCGACTACACACGGATAGCGGTTGGTACGCGTCGTAACCGCAAATTCAGGCACGTTCCCGTTGTAACATTTGGTGCCGCTGCGCTCGCCTGCAGGGTCAATGTGACAATAAGGCTATCGGTAACGTCAGCCAGCCTGAAACTCTTCGCTGCGACTTCCTTGTTGTAGGTGCGGGCGTCGCGGGGTTACGCGCAGCCATCGAGCTTGCTGAGGCAGGAACGGTGCTGGTCGTGGCGAAGGACACCCTTCGCGAGTCCTCATCCGAGTATGCACAGGGCGGCATCGCTGTTGCACTCAGTGACGATGACGAGGTATCCCTGCACGAGCAGGACACATTGAACGCAGGTGCCGGGCTGTGCGATCCCAAAGCCGTTCGCGTGCTGGTGGAAGAGGGTCCGGCCGCCATTGAGCAGCTTATTCAGTGGGGCGTTGCTTTCGACCGGGACGGCTCAGAGCTTCTCTTTGCGCGTGAAGGAGCTCACAGCCGGAACCGTGTCCTCCACGCTCACGGCGACTCGACCGGACGCGAGATTGCACGTGTGCTGTATGCGACGGCGGCGTCGCTGCCCAACATCTCATTTCGCAGTTTTAGCGCGGTCACCGATCTGCTGCTGAGCGATGGACACGTGGTCGGAGCGGCAGCGTGCGATGACTCACTGCAGACCGAGGTAAGACTGCATGCCCGTGCAACACTGCTGGCGACCGGTGGCCTCGGTGCTGTCTACTCCAAGACAACGAACCCGGGCGTCGCGACCGGAGACGGTGTCGCGGCCGCATTTCGTGCGGGTGCAACGGTCAGCGATCTCGAATTTGTGCAGTTTCATCCGACGGCGTTGTCGGTTGAAGGCAAGCCGACGTTCCTGTTGACGGAAGCGTTGCGAGGAGAAGGTGCGCGGCTGCTGAACCTCCGTGGCGAGCGATTTATGACCCGTTACCACGAGATGGGTGAGCTTGCGCCGCGGGACGTGGTCTCGCGCTCGATTGTCGCAGAGATGACTCGAACCGGCGCGCCCGTAACGCTTGACCTGACACATCTCGGTGCGGAGTTCGTACAGACGAGGTTTCCTCGTGTGTACTCGACTTGCCTGCAGTACGGAGTCGATATTACGGCACAACCAGTGCCCGTCTCCCCGGCGGCACATTATGCGATGGGCGGCGTACTGACAGATCTGCACGGGCGCGCGGACATCCCGGGCCTGTATGCGGCAGGCGAGGCGGCGTGCACTGGCGTGCACGGCGCGAACCGGCTCGCCAGCAACTCGCTGCTGGAAGGCGTTGTGTACGGAGGTCGCGCGGGGGCCGCTATGGTGGCCTCCACTCAGCTGAGTCCGAGCGGCGCGCCGCACATCCCCGAGCCGGTTCGCTTTCCCGGAATCGACATTGCAGAAGTGCGCCGGATTGCCTGGGAATCCTGCGGTATCGCCCGTTCTGCTGAAGGCCTCGAACAAGCGTGTGCCCGCCTAACCGCAGCGGTCTCCGATGAAAGCAGGACATGTGGCCGGCGCGGCCACGAACTCCGCAACATACACACGGTCGTTTCCTTGATTGCGCGTTCAGCTCTTGCGCGCGAGGAGAGCCGGGGCGGCCACTACCGGGTAGATTTTCCGGAGCCGTCCCCCGCGTTCTGCAAGCACTCGCGTGTCCGCAAAGGAAGCGAGCGCGTTGTGTTTTGCGCCTGATAACGCACGCTAGGTTTTGTCTGTTAGCACCTGCGCTGACGCCAGGTAGGACGGATCGAAATCAACGCCGAGTCCAGGCCCCGTTGGCACGGTAATGCGCCCGTTCCTGACTACAAGGTTAGGCGTGTACCAGGGCTCCGGCGGCCGTGAGCTTCGCCATGGGTACTCCATGTACTCTCCCGCGTTCGGGATGGCGGACGCGAATTGCAGGATCTTTACGCCGGCGGCACCGGTTTGCGTATTGTGCGGCACGATGGGGATGCCAAACTTCCGAGCCATCCGCGCCACACGAGCGGCCCGAATGAATCCACCGTTGTAATTCAGGTCAGGTTGAACGATCTGCAGAACGCCGGTTTCCATCATCCACTGGAAACGCCACAGGCTCGCATCCTGCTCACCTGCGGCGATGGGTAGCTCGAGTGCATCAGCGACCTTTTTCGTCTCACTGATCTCTTCCCAGGGACATGGCTCTTCGAAGAATCCGCAGTTCAGTTTCTGCAGCATCCGCCCGACCTGAATCGCGGTGGGCGCGTCGTACGAACCGTTCGCGTCCGTATAGATGACGGCCTTGTCGCCAAGCCGCTTGCGTGCGGCCTCCATCATCGTTTCCGTTCGGCCTGGATATGCGTCGGCATTACGGCTCATCCTGCCGCCGATCTTGAATTTCACGGCCTTCGCGCCGGTTGCCTCAAAACCCCGGACGTAGACGTCCACCTCTTCTTCCGCTTTCGTCTCGCGACCGGACCCCGACAGATACACCGGAATTTCCTTCCGGCGCATGCCCCCCATCAGTTCAGCAACAGGCTTCTTCGCCGTCCGTCCGAGCAGATCCCAGATGCTCTGTTCGACAGAGGCGACGGGCAGCCAGAAGGCTTGGCCGGCGAGTTTGTAGTGCTTGATGTAAACGCCGTCGACCAGGCTCTCGAGCTCACGCGCATCCTTGCCGACAAAGTAAGGAATCACGCGCCGGAACAGAATGGGCAGGAAATCGTCGATCGGCTCCTTGGCCAGCACCTGTCCTACTACGCCATCCGTCGAGGTGGTGCGGACGAAGATGTCGTGACCCTTACTGAGGACGTCGATGGAGCGGATCTTCACCGGCGCTGTGATGGCCCTCGTCAAGGCAAACAGTGGCTGTTCATACTCAGGAACCGCGCCACGGATGATTGCAGCAGCACCAGAGCCCAGAAAGATACGGCGGTTCATCGCGTCCACGCTAGCATCGTTCACCGTTCGTCGCTAGAAA
>DASQEG010000151.1:0-3682 GCA_035633775.1 Bryobacteraceae bacterium | reverse complement strand
AGGGCGTCGCGAGAAGCTGGCCCAGGGAGTGACGACCGAAGTTGTTGGCAACTGCGGATTCTCGGCACATCCGCCCTCCCCGGATCCTCGCGAACTGCGAGCGTTTGCCAACGGCATTCTAAGCGGCGGGGATACGTGGGGTTGGCCGTCCTCGAGAGCGTATCTGGAAGCGGCAAGTGCCAGTCCGGTGGCACACGTGTGTTCGCTGGTCGGTCACGGAAGCCTTCGCGTAGCCGTCGCCGGTATGCGCCTTGGACCACTACCGGAGTCGGATATTGCCCGAATGGAAGACCTTCTGGATACCGCCTTGTGTGCAGGGGCGGTTGGCTTCTCAACCGGTCTGATGTACGCTCCAGGATCAAGCGCTCCGACAGAAGAACTGGAACGCATGTGCCGGATCGTAGCTCGACGGAACAAGGTTTACACCAGCCACATGCGAAGTTATTTTCATGACCTGGTTCCGGCCATTCGCGAGCAGGTAGAGCTTGCGAGGCGCACCGGATGCAAGCTGCAGATCTCGCATCTACAGGCTGTAGGCGCCGCCAACTGGCCGCAGCACGAGCTTGCTCTGGCCGAGATTGAACGCGCCCGGCAGGACGGAGTCGATGTGATGTTTGACTGCTATCCGTACACGGCAGGTTCCACTGTGCTCACGCAATTACTGCCCCAGGAGACACTCGACGGCGGAATTGACGCACTCATGTCGAGGCTGTCCGATGCCGCCCTGAGAGCGGAGATTCGTTCCCGGATCGAAAGCACGATTCCGTGGTCCTGGAAGGCCATTTACATCACAGCACCAGGCAGTGCAGAGAACCGTGCCCTTGTCGGCTCTACGCTCGCGGAGATTGGGAACCAGCTGGGGATGGAACCAGCCGAGGCGGTCCTTCACCTTCTCGTTGCCGAGCACGGCGACGTGAATATGCTCTGCTTCAACCAGAGTGAGGCCAATCTTCGATTAAGTCTCACCCACCCTCTTTCGGTAATCGGAAGTGACGGCTTCTACGTGAAAGGCAGGCCCCATCCTCGCCTGTATGGTACGTTTCCGTTTCTGCTGGGCGAGGTATGCCGGAACCGGGGATGGTTGACGCTGGAGGCAGCCATCCACAAAATTACGCTCAAGACAGCGGTCCAGTTCGGCATCGAGGGCCGCGGCCACATTACGGCAGGCGCGGTCGCCGACATAACGGCTCTGAGCCCGGACCTGATTGACACGCCGGCCACATACGAAGAACCGGAGCAATCTCCATCTGGCATCCATTGGGTGCTGCGTAGTGGAGAACTGGCACACGGCTCCTTCGAACGATGGCAAAACGGCACACATGGCCTCGCCTGATAAGGAAGCGCTCCGGGCTGTGTTTCTCATTTAAAACTCGCGTTTCCGCCGCATGCGGCTGTGGTATGCTACGAACCCAGTACCTTAACGGACAAAGGAAGCCAACATCATGAGCTCGGAATCCAGCAGACGCGCTTTTCTTGGAGCTCCGCTACTCGCTGCGGCGCCCATGCTGCAGGGGCAGGATGCGGCGAACAGGATCCGCGTGGCCCTTGTGGGTGCAGGTAACCGAGGCACATACCTGCTGCGCAACCTGGTGAGGGTGCCAGGCGTTGAGGTAGTCGCGGTGTGCGACATCGTGGAAGAACGACAGAACATGGCGGCACAGGTTGTGGCTGAGAAAGGCACGACTGCCCGGAAGTGGTCAGACTTTCGCAAAATGCTCGACCAGCAGAAGGACATCGACGCCGTCGTGCTCGCCACTCCGGACTGGACTCACAAGGACTTCGACATCGCGATCCTGGAGATGGGAAAGCACCTGTACGCCGAGAAGCCACTGGCACTCACGCCGGCAGACGGAAAAGCGATCGTCACCGCGGCACAACAAGCCCGCGGAATCTTCCAGGTCGGATTTCAGCTCCGCCACGATCCGCATCGCAACGCAGCAGAAGTTTTTATCCAGAAGGGCGGGATCGGCAAGGTTCTTATGTGCCATGGAATGCGGCACAGCGGCGACCTGCCCCGAAACATCCCGTGGTACTTTGACCGAACCAAATGCGGCGACATTATGGTGGATCAGGGCATTCATATCCTTGACTTATTTACCTGGGCCATCGGTACGCATCCCATTCGTGCGATGGGCTCGGGAGGAACTGACCTGTTCGTGAACGATCCCCCGGGCCGCACAGTGATGGACAATTACAGCGTGGTTTTCGAGTATCCGGGCGGGGTACGCGTCAATTTCAGCCACCACTACTTCGATCCGCCAAACTTTACGGGCATTCAGGAGCGGGTGTTCGGTTCAGAGGGGTCCATCGATCTGATCACCGCAACGTGGAAGCCCCGAACCAGGAAGTCGGAGGCAATCAAGCTTGACGTCCCAAATGCCGGGGAAGACTCCACCTACATGTCCCTGCTCGCCTTCGCCGAGAACATCCGCGGCAACAACCGAAAGCCCGTAAATAACGCGCAATCCGCACTCATCTCCACGCTGGTGCCAATTATGGGAACTCGCGCCATTTACGAGAAGCGTATTGTCACCTGGGATGAAATCGCCAGGGAAGCTGGCCTGGAAGCATAAGCTCCAGAGTGTCCATACCGACTATCGCCCGGCCCTGAAGTTTCAAAGCCACTTGACTATACTTCCAGAAGCATGAGTTCCAGGCTGGCCGGGAAGGTTGCCCTGATTACCGGAGCAGGTGGCGGCATTGGGTCCGAAACGGCTCGGCTGTTTGCAAGCGAGGGAGCGGCCGTAATCGTCAACGACGTAACGCAGGATCGTGCAGAAGCCGTCGCACAGAGCATTGCAGCCGCGGGCGGCAAGGGAGTGCCAGCCGTCTGTGACATCAGCTCCGGGACAGAGGTCGAGCGTATGTTCCAGGACGCGGCACGCTTGTTTGGCGGCATTGACATTCTCGTCAACAATGCCTTCTTCAACGTAAACGATGTCACGATCGAGAGCCTTGAAGAGGCAGACTGGGACCGCACAATCGCCGTATGCCTGAAAGGCCCTTTCCTCTGCACCAAACATGCGATTAGGCTCATGCGCGTGCGGGGCGCCGGAAGCATTGTGACCCTGTCCAGCGTTAATGCCCTGTTTGGCGTTGGCGAAACGGCCTACACCGCCGCTAAAGGCGGCCTGATCTCGCTTATGCGCCTGGTTGCGGCTGAGTACGGCGAGTGGAACATTCGGTCGAACGTCATCTGTCCGGCAACCATATCGACCCAGATCTGCATGGATTACTGGAACCAGTTTCCTTCGGGCTTCAATCGTCTGCAGGAGATGTACCCGCTTAAACGCATTGGCACCCCACTGGAGGTGGCGCAGTATGCGCTGTTCCTTGCTTCGGATGAATCGAGCTTCGTCACGGGTGCAGTACACGACATCGACGGAGGTCTGCTCGCGGGCCGAAAATTGGAGGTCGCCTGATGCCGAGTCTCGAGGGTTGTAAGCAGCGCCAACACCGCCTGCTCGCAGCGATGCACGAAGCAGGTCTCTCTGGTGCTGTTTTGAGCCGCCCTAAGACGATAGGCTACTTTACAGGGCCGGTTCCCGATCCAACGTGGCCGCAGGTGCTCGTAGTCCGGGATGACGGCGAATTCACACTGGTCACCAACACCGAGCCCGGACGAGAAGTGCCAGCTCATGTTCGCACGTATACGGGTTACACGATCCACAAAGTCTTCGGT
>DASQEG010000150.1:0-4521 GCA_035633775.1 Bryobacteraceae bacterium | reverse complement strand
ATGGCCTCCGAGGCAGGCGTCGCAGCGAGTTCCGCCGCACGAAAGGCCGCCACGAAACCGCCCGGTCGGTGTGGGCTGCTCGACTTCTCAAACGGCGTTGAACCCGCCCACTGGTGGGCAAAGGGCAGCGGCGATGCCATGGAGATCGGCCCGGCATTGCAGCCGATGGCTCCGTGGCGGGGCAAGTTCACATTTGTCAAGGGCCTCTACAACCAGGCAGCAGTGGCTTCTTCCAGCCCGCACCTTGGACGCATGCCCAACATGCTCTCGGGCGCGACGGTCAGCCTCGATCCTGCGGTCATCCGCGTAGGGACCACCTTCGATCAGGTGCTGGCAAATCACCTGAAGAACGAAACGGCCTTGTCGAGCCTCGTGCTCGGCATTGAGCCTAATGAACTTCGGCTCGAAGATGGTCTGTCCATGATCTATGGCTCGGCTGTCTCCTGGGTATCGCCCAACAAGCCTGCCACGAAAGAGATCTACCCTGCTCGCGTTTTCGACAGCCTTGTCGACGACGGCAGCGGGCGCAAGCTGGACCGCAGCATTCTCGACGCGGTGCTGAGCGATGTTCACTCGTTGAAGCCACGCATGGGCAGCAGCGACAAGCCAAAGCTCGACGAGTACCTTGAGTCCATCCGCAGCATCGAGACGCGCATTGAGCGAGCGTCTCGGGAAGAGCGGCTGGAAGGATGGCGTCCGACGCTGGCCAAGCCGAACATGCCTCGTCCCAACGACGCATTGCCGCAGGACGTCCCTGCACACATGAAGCTGATGCTCGACTTGATCGTTCTGGCATTCCAGATGGACAAGACCCGCATCGCCACCTGCATGCTCAACAATGACCTGTCACAGATGAACTTCAAGTTTGTCGAAGGCGTTAAGGGCGCGCTGCATCTCGACCTGACGCACAACGGCAAGGCGGCCGAGGCTGAGGCGATGTACCTGCGGACGAATCAGTTCCACGTCGGACAGTTGGCGTACCTGCTGGAGCGGATGAGCGCCATTGATGAAGGCGGATCGACGCTGCTCGACAACTCCATTCTGCTGTGCGGCTCGAATCTGTTCGACGGCGATGCGCACGGTGCCGACCAGATGCCGCTGCTGCTCGCAGGCGGCGGAGGCGGAACGCTCAAACAAGGCAGAAATCTCGATTACCTGAGCAAGGGCGATGACAACCGCCGCGCCTGCTCGCTTTACCTGTCCATCATGGACCGGATGGGCCTGACGCTCGACCGGTTCGGCGACACGGATAAGCGGCTGGTCGACCTCTAATCGATCACGACCGCCGCTGCCAGTAGACTTTCGTGTCGCGCTCGCTTACGATACGCCATCCTTCGGCTGTTCTGCGCAGCCTCAGCTCGGAGCGAACCTTGCCGGAGTTCTGGCTCGCTCCCGCGATCTCGTAAGTCTTGTCGAACGTCACCACTGCCCGATCCTCGCCCTGCATCTCCGTCCTCATATCGCTAAGTTCGTAGCGCTTCACAGCTGAACCGGGCCTCAGAGCGCCTTCCTTCACCTTGCGAACATAGTTACGGTCGACGTTCGTAACGCGAAAGATGCGGTCGACGCGCGGAGCGTAGTAGCTGAGATGCGATGCCAGGTCGCCCTGGCGGAAGTCCTCAGCCCAGCCACGTACAACCCGTGTCACGTCTGAGTTCTCGGTGACGCGTGAATTGTCGGTGGCGCGGCCGCGCGTACTGAGGGCTGGTTCCGTAGCGTCGGGCAGCGAGGGTTCCGCTTCCCCTGCTGGCTGAGCAGCAGCCGGCGCCGCAGCGGTAGGCGTGGCTGCCCCTGCACCAGCTTTACGCCGGCCGTCTCGTCCCAGGACTATGAACAGGAGCGCCAGCGCGGCGGCAAGGGCGACGATCGCCCACACCATCGGAGGCACGCCGCGACGTCGCTCATGCACGTCCGGTGCCTCGGCGGCCCGGTAGGTAGTTGCCATACGCGGCGGTGCGTTGGGCTCGGAAACGGCTGCCCGAACCGGCGGCGCGGCCTGGATCTCAGGCTCCGGTGCCGGCGCGGGAGTCGCCACGGGCGGGTGCTGCTCCAGTTGCCGGGCGATATCTGCCACTGTGCAACGGCTGACTGGATTGGCCGCTGCACACGAGTTGATGATGGTGCCGAACGGCTCGGGCAACTCCGGTCGCGGCAGTCGTTCGTTGCTGAAACGCCGGGTACGCGGGCCAAGGAGAGCCGCACGTGTGACATGTGCGAGGCTCCACGCATCCCATGCCGGCGAAACATTCCCTTCAAAAGCTTCCGGCGGCGTTCCGGGGATGCGGGCCAGCAGGCGCCGAGTCTCGTCAGCGTAACCCATGCCGCCGAGCCGCAGTTGTGAATAGTCGCACAGCACCCAGCGCCCGTTTTTGCGTGCGATGGTGCCTGGGTCAAGGTGGCAGTACACGAGATTCTGCCCATGCAGGTACTCGAGCGGCGCCGTTAACCCAATCGCCAGATCCTGCGCCTCCGCCGGACTCGCCGGACCAGCCGCGAGCAGATCAGCGAGCAGCGCTTCATACCGCTCATAGAGCGCGTAGGACCACTCCTCGCCGTTCTCTTCGACCAAACCCGTTTTGAGGCAACGCAGAAGAACCGGGTGCTGCAGGAACATCGCCTCGCGATGACGGTCCGCGTTCATGCGCGGGCTGCCGTGGTCAGCGTTCCACAAACGGATGATGCCGGTGCCGTCAGCCGATTCGAAGATCAGGCAGGGGCTGTTTCTGAGCAGCCGTCCTGTCACCACGCCGGATGCGAGCGTACGGTTTTCAAATCCGTTCATAACTGGCATGCGGCTCAGCTCCCGACGGAATCTGCCTGACCTGCGACGAACCGTCTTGGCTCGCGGACTGCAGCTCGGCGGCGGACGATGTGGATCTCCTCTTTCAGCAGCAGCCGCTTTTCGATCACCAGCACTTCTTCCACAACAGGCACGATCGTCACCTCACCTTCGATTCGCGTCTGCGGAGCTTCCGTGACCATCCGGTTGACCGAGACACGCTTCACCTCTGCCTCTTCCGTGAACAGAGCGTCCGCTGTTGAACCCGCAGACTGCGCAGACGTGGTTTGGGCCGTTGTCGATGATCTCACGTCCGCAGCCTGAGGCGGCGGGGTTTGGGCGGTTGCAGAGGAACTCGTGTCCGCAGCTTGAGGCGGCGCTGTCTGCGCGCTTGCGGCGGAGTTCGGCTCGCTGACGCCGGACGCGGCACGTGTTCCATTGCCGCCGGCACCGCTCATCTGGAGCAGAAAAGTGCCGTCCTGCCGCACTTCCAGTGAGTCGTTGGGCACCTCGAACTCGCGCCCATCCTCCAGCCGGACAAGGCTGCGGGCATCGCGATCGATGAACCTGGCGCGCCGCAGGACCACGCCCCTTAACCCGTCAGTAGTGACCAAAGGAAACTGTGACTGCTGCTCTGGCATGGCTGTGCCTCCGATGCCACGCAAGCAAGTCGTTGGCCAGAACGATGTTTCTTCTCTTTTGAACAGCTTGCGCGAAGGCCACGCCGCAGGGGTCGGAAAAATCTTCAGTGGCGGGGGATGAGTTCTCGTAACCAACAGTGAGTACCTGGAAGGACGCGGCGGACCCGAACCGGCGTTAATCGCGCACGGTTCAGGTCCCCGTGAGGAGCAGTGCTTTACTGTCCGCCGACGTTGATCCGCATGCCGTAGAAAGAGCGGTGCACGAAGAACGTCGATACCAGAAAGAACACGCCAGAGAGGACGTGCCCCAGCATGGGCCCCTGCTGCGCCGAGAGCGAGACGCCGAGTTCCACCGCCAGTAGCCCGAACAGGGTCGTGAACTTGATAATGGGATTCAGCGCCACTGATGACGTGTCCTTGAACGGATCGCCAACCGTATCCCCCACGACCGTCGCCGCGTGCAGGTCGGTGCCTTTCATCTTCAGTTCCGTCTCGACAATCTTTTTCGCGTTGTCCCATGCGCCTCCGGCATTGGCCATGAATATGGCCTGGAACAGACCGAACAGCGCGATCGAGATCAGGTACCCAATGAAGAAGTACGGCTCGAGAAATGCGAACGCAAGCGTGCTGAAGAAGACGGCGAGGAAGATATTGAACATGCCCTTCTGTGCATACTGCGTACAGATTTCCACAACTTTTTTGGAATCCGCTACCGACGCCCTGGTTACCGTTTCGTCGAGCTTGATGTTCTGCTTAATGAACTCGACTGCCCGATAAGCTCCGGTGGAGACGGCCTGGGTGGAAGCTCCTGTGAACCAGTAAATCACTGATCCGCCGGCGATCAGGCCGAGAAGGAATGGCGGGTGCAAAATCGAAAGGTTGGCCAGCAGCTCCGGCCGCAAGCCGTCCGTCAACCCGACCACGATGGAGAAGATCATGGTCGTCGCTCCCACCACCGCCGTGCCGATCAGGACCGGCTTCGCCGTGGCCTTAAACGTGTTACCCGCGCCGTCGGTCTCTTCGAGGTGCTCCTTAGCGATCTCGAAATCCGGTCTGAAGCCATAGTCCCTTTGTAGCTCGTTCTCAATGTTCGGCAGGTGC
>DASQEG010000149.1:0-2901 GCA_035633775.1 Bryobacteraceae bacterium | reverse complement strand
CGGCGCGCCCAATCTGACTACGGACATCCCCGCGCTGCTCGACCTCGCGAAAGAGCGCAATATTCCGATTTGCGGAAAGGATTTCAAGACCGGCCAGACGTTCATGAAGACGCTGGTGGCTCCGGGGTTGAAGGCCCGCATGCTCGGCATGAGCGGCTGGTTTTCGACCAACATTCTCGGCAACCGTGATGGTGAGGTGCTGGAAGACCCCGGCTCGTTCAAAAGCAAGGAAGAAACGAAGCTGTCGGTTCTGGAGCACATCCTTCAGCCCGATCTTTACCCGGACCTGTACAAAGACCTTTACCACTGCGTCCGCATCAACTACTACCCGCCCCGGGGCGATGCCAAAGAGGGCTGGGACAATATCGACATCTTCGGCTGGCTCGGTTATCCGATGCAGATCAAGATCGATTTCCTGTGCCGTGACTCGATCCTCGCCGCTCCGATCGTGCTTGATCTGGTGCTCTTCCTCGACCTGGCGCAGCGCGCCGGGATGCGTGGAATTCAGGAATGGCTGTCGTTCTACTTCAAGGCTCCGATGACCGCTCCAGGTCTCTACCCCGAGCATGATATTTTCATTCAGCTGATGAAGCTGAAGAACACTTTGCGCTGGATGCGCGGCGAAGACCTGATTACGCACCTCGGCCTCGAGTACTACGACTAGTCGGCCCGGCGGAGAAGGCGCGCGCCCATGCACGTACTCGTCATTGGCGGCACGCTGTTCATCGGGCGCAATCTGGTTGCTGCACTGCTGAAAGCGGGCCACGAAGTCACGATCGTCCACCGAAAGCCGGGGCACGACCTCGGGCGCAAGGTGCGCGAGATTGTGGCCGACCGTAACGACCCCGAGGGGTTCAAGGCGTCCATCGCCGGGCTCCGTTTCGACGCGGTATACGACAACGTCTACGACTGGCAGCGCGGCACCACTGCCGGTCAGGTCGAATGCACGGCACGGGCCTTCGAAGGCCGGGTGCAGCGCTACATATTCATGTCGAGCGTCGCGGCATATGGCGACGGGCTCAACCATCATGAGGGCGACGCGCTCGCCCCTGACAACCATCCCGATCCCTACGTGCGGAACAAGGCGATGTCGGAACGTTCGCTGTTCCGCATGCACCAGCGGAATAGCTTTCCCGTGGTCACGATGCGCCCGCCATACATCTACGGGCCGGGGAATCCGTACTATCGCGAGGCATTCTTCTGGGACCGGCTGCGTGACCACCGGCCCATCATTCTTCCTGGCGACGGCCGCCGGCTGATGCAGTTCATCCACATTCGCGACCTGGTCGAGTGCTGCATCGCGGCACTCACGGAGCCGCATGCGCCGGGCCACGCATTCAACATCGCCAATGCAAGGCCGATCACTCAGCTGGAAGTAGTGCAATTGCTTGCCCAGGTCTGCGGTAAACCGATCGAGCTCGTTCGAATTCCGCGATCCAGAATCCTTGAACTGGGCGGGCATCCGATCGGACCGAAGAACCTTTATTTCGCGCAGTACTTCGATATGCCGCCGATTACGATGATCAACACCAAGGCGACACGGGTGCTGAAGCTGAAGCCGACTGACTTCGCCGAGGGCCTGCGCGAGACGTATCGCTGGTACCAGCGCCACCATCAGAAGAACACGTCGAACTATGCGTTCGAGGATACGTTGATCGCAGCGGCCCCGGCACAGCTTCCCGATCCGCTCTGAGCCTGTATACTAACGGCTAGCCTGTTCGCTCCGGAGGCTCCGTGGCCATGCCTCGTCTGCTGACACTCGCCAGTGCTGTTGCGTTTGCCGGAATGGCGTGTGCTCAGGCTCCTGTTTCCTTCTCTCGTGACGTTCAGCCCATCCTCGAATCCACATGCTGGAAGTGTCACGGCGCCGCAATACAGCTGTCGAGGCTTGATCTGCGCACGCGTGAAAGCGCGTTGAAGGGAGGCGTACACGGGCCGGCGCTGGTCGCCGGGAATCCCGACGCGAGCCGGCTTTACCGTATGGCGGCAGGTGTCGAAAAGCCAGCTATGCCGATGGATGGAAAGCTCAAGCCGGAGCAGGTCGCCGTCCTGCGGCGTTGGATCGAGGAGGGTGCGCAGTGGGATTCGTCCGCTGCTGCGGCGCCCGCCGCCGCGCCTACGGCGGACCTGGAGGCCGGTTCCGTTCCCGACGAGACACGCAAGTACTGGGCTTTCCAAAAGCCTGTCCGACGTACGCCACCGGCGGGCGCAACTCATCCCATTGATGCCTTCCTGAGAAAGACCCTTGCCGATCGTGGCCTCAAACCGGCGCCTCGGGCGGATGCCGCCACGCTGGTCCGGCGCGCGTACCTTGACCTCCTCGGTCTGCCGCCCACACCGGCAGAGGTTCGCGAGTTCACCGAAGACCGATCGCCGGACGCGTGGGGAAAACTCATCGATCGGCTGCTGGCGTCTCCTCACTACGGCGAGCGGTGGGGACGCCACTGGCTCGACGTGGCCCGCTATGCTGACTCGAACGGATATGAGCATGACTTCGATCGGCCGAACGCCTGGCGCTATCGCGACTATGTGATTCGATCGTTCAATCGCGACACACCCTGGAATGACTTTCTGCGCGAGCAGATCGCCGGCGATGAGCTCGAAAAGGTCACGCACGACTCCCTTACCGCGACTGGCTTTCTGCGCAATTATGCCAAGGTCGGGTACCGCGAGAAGGACAACCCGGAATTCCGTTACGAGTATCTCGACGACATGATTGCAACGGTCGGTCGCGGAGTCCTGGGACTGACCGTCCAGTGCGCACGTTGCCATAACCACAAGTTCGATCCCATTCCGCAGAAGGATTACTACCGCCTTCAGGCTTCTTTGTTCGGCTACGTTGAGGTCGATCATCCGCTCACGGACGAACAGACCGCGGCCGATTATGCGAAGAAGCTTGCC
>DASQEG010000148.1:0-5947 GCA_035633775.1 Bryobacteraceae bacterium | reverse complement strand
GTGGCGCAGCATGGTCTCGTAGATCCTCATGCCGCCGCGGCTCTCGTCTATGCCCCAGCCTTGGCCAGCGGTATCGCCCGACCAGACAAAGCTGACGTCACGCCGGTCCGCGGGGGCGGTGCGGAAATGTCCAATCATCGGCTCCCCAGTCCCGTTGACGTCGGAGAGATCCTGAGTGCGTACGCGATAGAAGACGTCCTGGCCGGACGGCAGCCCCTCAATGAGTGTCTTGGCGGTGAAATCGCTCTCCGGCAAAGCGTCGACAAAAACCGACTGGTGAATGTTTCTGAAGGAATCGCTGGTGGCTACATCGAAAAAGACTCGGCTCGGGCGATCAACCCGGGCCCAGACCACGCCCGAACCGGTGGACACGTCGCCCGATTGCAGGCCATGGGTGATGATGGGCCGGCTGGCGGCCCGGCTGAGACTGGGAAGTGTAATGCTGCTCGACAGCGTGGCAAGTCCGGCAGCGCCACCGGTGGCCAGAAAGCGACGTCTATTGATGAGAGGGCGGAGCATATACGTCATGGCGTTAACACCTTGGCTCGGGAGCGAACGCGGGAACGATATAAGCACCGTATTACAAGTTGGCGACAGATTTCTGGGCTGACGCTGATAGAGCACATCCAGCCTGAGCCTCGTCGAACTAGGCAGAGATCAGGTCGTCCAATGCCTGCCCGGTGTCACCATGGTGCCATTCGACCAGCCTATAGAAAAAGTCAGTGCATGAACGAAGGAAGATGCCCATGGCTCCTGCCGGTCCGGCCTCCCACGTCGCTGCCATCATCGCCCTTGCCGAAGAGATTGCTCAGGTGGCGCCTGAATGCGCCGACAAAGCCCTCAGGATCATCGAGTCCGCGCGTGAACTCCGCGACAGGCCCGATCGTGCCATGGTCGAGGACGCGATCGAGAGCCAGCTGATCGACAGCGAGCTCTCCGAACCGCAGCTGCAGACTGTCACATCCGCGGTCGTGGGGCCCATCCGGGGCGCCAAGTAGGCCATGAGCCAAATGCCGTTTGCCTCGCGATCTCGACTGTTATGCACCTCGGACTTGTCACGCGAACGTCATTCGTAAGGGCCTAGACTCACCTTAGGTCAGCTACGGCTCGTTGCGTTTCCGTCATCGAGGATACGAAGTGAGCACCGGGTTCTTGCTTCTCATCCTTTCCCTTCTGCTGTTGACGGCAGCACTTCCAGCTTGGCCGTATAACTGGGGCTGGGGACCCAGCCAAGCATGAGCTTTGGTCTCCTGAGCGCGTTGATTATCGTGCTACTTGCGACAGGCCGCCTCTGAGAACTTTCTTGCCCTCAGGTTGACGTCCAGCACTTCCTACCTATCCTCAACAGCGCGGATTGGCGGCCTGTTCAAGCACGTTATCTTGTACGTCAAACTGGCGCTCGTCTCCTCCGCGAGCTTCGGTCAGGTTCCTGCCCGCGCGGCGAAGCAAACGGCGCAGACGACGTTTATTTCTCTCATCGAAGTCTTTCATCAGGTCGCTTTCTACCCTGGCCCACGACGCCTCAATGGCTTCAGCAGGGGCGTGCCCCTTAGGGGTCAGTTTCACCCATACGGTGCGAAAGTCGCTTGACTCCGGGTAGCGTTCAATCAGTCCCAGTTTGGCCAGACAGTTGAGTGACTTCGATACAGTCGCAAGCCGCACCTGTAGGATTTGGGAGAGTTCGCCCAAGATCAGTGCTTCAGCAGGCACGAGAGCACGAAGCAACTGCGCTTGGCCTGCTTACAGCCCCTTGTCTGCCAGTTGTTCGCTCAGGTGAAAACGGTGTAGCCGGGCAGCCTGCGTCAGCAGCAAGCCAACGCTCTTCATACCTAGATGCTTCATGTATCAGGTCAGTCTGCGAACGTTCATTGCGAAATTGTAGAGCCGCACTGTGATGCGGACATCCTGGCGACTTGCATCTGTCGCCGCATACAACGCAGCATGAGAGATGTCTCGTAAGGACGCTGATGGGCATTCCACCATCACGCAGTCAAGTAGCACATGATCCGCAATAGCGGCATCAGCATGGTGCTCGATTGCTTCGCTCACCGGAGAATTGGCTGGCGGCAATGGAAAAAGAGTTACCCTTGATCGGGCCACGTTGCCCCAGAAGGTTCAGGAGCGCATCCCCGCGTAAGCCATTTGGAACCTAAAGGCGCCTTCACCTACCGCTTTCGGTTGCGTATAGAATCCTGTGCAACAGAAGCAATCATCACAAGTTCCAAATTTTCTCGATCCAGCAATTTATAATCTGAATAGATTACGTGTCTCAGGCTGTTTAAGACGTTGGCTGCCACGAGGGCTTACATCCTCATTACGAATGGAATTCTTTCTTCTACGAGAGCATCTTCAGGGATATAGGCTGATCTTATTCAGCAACCTTTCAACCGAACCCCATTCCTTTAGGTGAGCCATGAAGCGTTCGCACGCTCTCGCTTTGTCCGGCGCAGCCCTGCTGCTTGCGCTCTCAACCCCTTCTTACGCTTAGGTCGTCCGACCAGGTCAGCAGTGTATTCCCGCTGTGGCCGATCCGTCGCTGCAGCGCAATTGTCGCTTGCACGTCGTCCGCGACCAAGAGGTGTACCGGTGCGCCGTTGTTCCTCAGGCCCTGCGTAGGCTCAACCAGAATATCACCGCCACGGGATCTCTACGCATGGGCCTTCCAGCCTCGGATCAGTCGTTCGATGATGGTCAGATCGGCGGGAATGACGGCCCTCGTGGCGGCAACGCGGCCAATAACTCGGGTAGTCAATCGGGTGGCGGCACGACGGGTGGTGGCTCCTCCTCCGGCGGCGGCAAGGGAGGCGGGACTGGAGGTGGCAATACCGGTGGCAATGGCGGCGCCGGTGGCTCAATCGGCGGCGGCAACACGGGTGGCAATGGCAGCGGTTCTGGCGCCATTGGTGGAGGCGGTGGCTCTACCGGTGGTGGTTCTACTGGAGGCGGAGGCCATGGCGGGAGCCCAGGCGGGAACACAGGAAGTGGTGGCAACGCAGCGGCAATGTCGGCGGAGGGGGCTCTACCGGTGGCGGTCATGGTCACGGTTGTCACAGCGGCGGTCACACCGGTGGCACTGGCAACCCGGGCAATGACAAGGGTGTCGGCAGCGCCGGTGAGAGCCCGAACGGCGGCAACTTCGGCGGCGGCTCACAAGGGTGCAGCGACGCTGGTGGCAACGGCGGTGATCGCGGGGGCGGCAACGGTGGTGGAAAGAAATAGCGATCCGAGAAGCTTTGAGACCGCAGGGCCTTCGGGCCCCGCCTGCCTTCTCGAACTTACCTCATAGGCGCGGCCCGGCGGCTATGTGCATCTCGCCGCCACGCCCGACCATGGTGCTCTTTGGGGTTCGGTGTTGCCATGGCCGCGCCTGAGCTTACAACTTGGTGCTGCGGACCTCCGGTGGGAATGGAGGTCATGAGGCAGGTTCAATGCTCCGGATGACAAAACCGAGAAGGTACTGAGGCGAAGGCGCATTCTGTATTTAGTCTCTCCGGAGATGTCCTTTCCGAGACGCGGTGGCCCATAGAGGGAGCAGAGTCCAAACGCCACATCTCGGCCAGGGCTCCACCGAACCGTGACGCTTCATCACGCATCTGGTGGAGCGCAGGATGCCGTCAAACGAGCCGTTTCCTCTCGAGCACTTCCCAACCCGGGTGAGAGAAGCGATCCGGTCTGAGTTCAACGGGCGCCACCCAACCAACGAACTTGCAGGTGGCCCGAGTTTCGGATCCACCGTGGCTGGGCTACCCGCGCACCGGCCCGTTCAGGGCTGAGGCGCTTCGGCATGCGGTCACGGCCGATCTCGGCCCCAGCTCGGATCACCTCATCTTCGGCAACATTCAAACTTGCAAGCTGATAGCCATCATCACGGGCAGAGCCGTCTCCATCCAGCACGTCGGAATAGAGCCGAGGCAGCGCAACTTCTCCTTACTTGTCCAATGGTTACGAACGAAAGGAGAAGTTGTTTGTTCGCCCAAGATCCTGACTTCTTTTCACGTTCAATGTATGTTGTTTGAGGCGTCTGATTTATGTTTTGCTGCCGGCCTCACTGCTCCCGGTACCCCCATCACCGTTTCGCCTGTGCCACCGCATCGATCTCTCAGCAGCTTCACTCTTACGAGTGAACACTTCCGCACCTTGGCCGCCGGTTTGTTATGGAGAGGCGAATCAGCAAAGGGAGAACCGAGCTATGAGAGCGTAACGCGCTCCATAATGGCGTCGATGAACCCCTCTTTGCCGGTTTGGTAGGCCGCGCGGTCGGCACCGTGGCGGGCGCCGAGTTCCCGCTTGAGTGCTGCGTACTCACGGGCAATTTCAGGGTTGGCCCGCAGGTAGTCACGAAAGAGGATATGGTCCTGGAAGGCCGGCGCGTCCGGGGTGCAGAGGTAGAGATGGTGGCGTGCCTCGCCACGCGGCGACCAGAACGCCTCGCGCCCGGGCAGACCACCATCGCCCTTATGCGCGTAGCCAAGCGCGGCAAGCCGCTCGATGGCGGAGGGGATATCCGCAGCCGTGACGACAACATCAAGGTCAATGACTGGCTTTGCGGGCAGGCCCGGCACTGAAGTGCTGCCAACGTGCTCGATGCGTGCAGGGATCGGCCCGAGCGCGGCTGCCGCCCGCGCCGCAGGAGCGTCAAACAGCTTCGGCCAAGCCAAGTCGGAGTCTGCCAACAGGATTGTCTCTTCCATCGCAGATGGCACGTCAGGTGCCGGTCACCTGGTTCGTCCAGACGCTGTAACCCAACCGAATGCTTACAGACCTATGTTCAGATCCGATCATGGTGCTCGCTACTCGATAACTTCATCGGCCTGCCCGACAAGTGACGACGGAACGTCGATACCGAGCGCCTTGGCGGTTTTCAGGTTAACGACAAGTTCAAAGGTCGTGGGGTCCTTGATCGGTAGTTCACCAGGACGCGTGCCGCGAAAGATCCGCGCCACGAAATCGGCAGTGCGCCTCCGCAGCTCAGTTCGGTCCGGCCCATAGCCCAGGAGGCAGCCTTTCCTGGCCGAGTCTGGCCAATCACACACAGTCGGCAACTTGGCTTGAATGGCTAGCTCTGCGAGACGACCAGCATCAATGACTCATTGAAATTGTTGCAGTAGCTGCAGGTCGATGGGATCTTCCCACCGCATTCCCCACCGTCATGTCTTGCCAAGTCCTTGGCTCTTGCTCCATAAGCTGAGAAGCTTCGCTGTTTCTTCTTTCCCGGGCGTCTACACTCTCAATCGGCCAGCCCCCAAGACATTATCGTCTTGGTCGCGGGTCGGCATTGAAACCGCTCCATGGTGCAGACAATGAACGCCGAGCGCTTGCTGGACCTGTTCAGATGTCGTCCTTTGCCACAGCACCCCCTTGCTCGGGCTCCCGTTGCTCCGCCTCAGGTGCTTTCATCGGCCGGCGGACGGGCCTGGGCAGTGTTACCCTTCACCTCTTTGCCATCGTCAGAAACAATACGCTGAGCATTGGGCTTCCGGCCGAGCCACTTGTAGAGCATCCAGCCCAGTCCTGACGTGAGGGCTGCGATCATCACGAGGGAGGTGCTGGGATAGTCTCGGAAACTTAGGCGCGCTGCCTTGTCGAAGTCGTCCAAACCGGCGTCAGGCTGTTCGTCCTTGTCAGTCATCAAACATACCTCGTTGAGGGGCGCTCCCGATCATTGGCAGGGGCTCGTCCGAGCATCGACATTCCTGGTGTGGGGTGCGCCACAAGGACGGCCGCCATGGAAGCTTTCGACACTATCCTGAACTGGAAGCTCAGGGAGGCTTATACAAGCTCCCCGGCCCACATGGAGGAGCCTGCATCGACGAAGGGGCGGTTGTTGCGGTCGTCCCCCATATCAGCCGATCCCTATCGTTGAAGCTATGCCGGCTTGCCTCTCGCGCCCAATGCGCCGCTTGGCCTATACATGAATGATCTGGCCGCTGGCGAGCAGTGTGCGGTC
>DASQEG010000147.1:0-3638 GCA_035633775.1 Bryobacteraceae bacterium | reverse complement strand
GGCATCACGCAGTTCGGAACCGAAGCCGCCGCTCAGCTCATTTCCGAACGCGCGGGTTTGCAGCAGATCATAGCCACCGCCCCCTCCGGATGGCAGGACCGGAACTTACAGGTCCTGATTGAAACCAAGGTTGTTGACCGGGCCGCCGTCTCTCCCCGAGTCCTCGAAGTCCACAGCTGGTAACCGGGCCGATGACTAGGCTCCCCCCGGGCCGATTTCCTGACATCGGAAGCTCGTGGTGCGGATCCGGAAACGGTGACTGCGGAAGCATTCTGCGACTCGTGCGAACCTGAAGTCGCCGTCCCGCTCCAGTGATCCGCACTCGCGACTAACACGCACTGCTCGACAACCGCTGCAAGCTCATCGAGAACCTGACGAGTTGACCGGTTGCCCATCGCCTGCGGCGGCTGGGTCTAAACCGAGTGGAGGCGCTCGAGCCGGCCGCCGTGCTCCTGGAGTCGGCTGAATCCTCCAAGTGGCAATTGATGATCATCCAAGGATTGCTTTCTCTGACATTCACCCAGATGAATGCGGATCCAACCACCCTCTGAACCACTACCTCTCGACCGTGGGCGTCAGTCGGGCATTCTGGTGTATGTCCACTCGTCCTCCTCTGATCAGCTAAAGTCACCTAACTTCAGCTTGCCCGGGTCACGCCGAGCTGACACCTCCTGAAACTTCACGGCTAGCGCAAATGCGATCAGCCTGCGGGAGCGTAAGCGGGTGACGCTTCCACACGACGTTCACGAACTGGTTAAGCGGACAGACATACCACACGCCCGGCCAGACACGTCGTGCAGACGCGGTTGAGTGTCGGAGGGTATTCAACTGGCACGCAGGTAAGCTGAATTGTATGGGCCCCGCTCAGCGCAACATTGAGACCGTCGTCAAAATGGAGCAGGATTTTCTCCAGCAGCGAAGCGCAGCCGCACGTATTGTTGACGTGTCGGTGGATGCGGTCGGCACCATGCCATCGTTCCTGCTCCATCTCGGGGCGTTCGCCGGATGGATTCTGGTGAACTCTGGAATCATCCCCGTTGTGCGTCCATGGGATCCGTTCCCGTTCATCCTGCTCACCATGTTTGTATCCATGGAAGGCGTAATTCTCGCTCTCTTCGTCCTCATGAAGCAAAACCGGATGAGTCGGCGGGCCGATGAGCGCGATCACCTGCACCTTCAGATCAATTTGCTCGCTGAAAAAGAGATCACCGCAGTGCTTCAGCTGCAGCAACGCCTCATGTTGCACCTTGGCATGTCAGAACTCGCACACGATCCGGAAGTCCAGCAGCTTGCCGAAGAAACCGCGGTTGAGAATCTAGCCAATGCGCTGAAAGAAAAGCTGCCGGACGACTAGAGCACGGTCCTGCAAGATCAACCATGCCAGCGACGTGAGCATCCCTCCGCCCCACCGGGCCAAGGCCGGTCTTTTACTGATAATGACTTCCCTTCGACACAGGTGTATGCACCAGACCGATGAAAACCAAATCTCTTCGGCTTCGGGCATTCGTCCTACTCGCGTCACTTTGGCACCCGTTATTGCATCCGCGGGAATCGAGGGGCAGTGGAGGAGAGAGAGGTGAGCGATGCAGACGGAACACACACCCTCATGTCACGATTCTGAGGCTGAAGGTCGCCGACGGTCTGCTCACCCGTTCGATCGTAGCAACGCGCAATGCGTCGTGGATGCATGAAATAACGTGCAGACCGGTCCGTATACAGAATGGGAATGCGGAAGGAGATGGGCTTGCCTTCAGGATTGTTCAGGAAGGAAAGAGTGGATCCCGCACGGCTGTATATAAGGGACGATCAGTGGAGATCAGATGAAGGGTGTCCTGAGATTCTGGGGCATTGGTCGGATCTGGGACTTTGTCGCAGGACGAATTGAGTCGACCTACACAGCCCCGTGGACGGTGATTGCGGGACTTTGCGAAGCGGATCGGTACCGGGAAGTCTGCATCGCGCATGCCAACTTCCGGACTGCCCGTGATCCTCTCGAAAGCTCAGCACCAGCAGGTTAGCCCCGTCATCTACCCCAGCCGAGGCTGGCGGCCCCCAAAAGCGCGGCGCGCAGGGCGCCAGGGTGACGCTGCACAGCGGCGAGGATCTGCAACTCGAGTGTGCCGGCGGTGCAGATCTACCGATCCCTCGACAGCAAGTTGACGGCGAACATCCTCGCTTCCCTGTTTCGGGCACACCAATCTATCGAAGCGCTCACGATTTTCCGGCGCGGTCGCCATATTCCCATTCATACGGCACGCCGGTGTCGCCCAGGATGAATCTGACCAGATCCCCAAAACCGGCTTCGGAGCGAACATCGTTCGACAGGATTACGACGCAGCGCTGACCGGCCTCGATGCAGACCATCGTGTTAGCGGTTTGGCCGTCGTGGCCGCCCTTGTAGAAGCCATGGCCCTGCGGGCCGTCGAAGACGATAACACCTAAGCCAGCGTACAGGTCCTTGCGCTGATCACTCACCGGCAGATCCGGAGCGAAGGGTGGAAACTGGTGGGCAGTGCCGATATGCAGTTGAGGCTTCGTCATCTCCGCGCGTGAGGCCGCGGTCAGGCCGTCACCGCGCACCAGAGCGGCAACAAACTTCGGCAGGTCAGAAATGGTGGTGTCCATCGAGCCCGCGGCGCGCACCTTGCTTCGCTGATCGTGCTCCTGCGGTTGGCCCTGATCGTTCCAGCCATCAGCGAGATTGCTGGCGAAATCATCACGCCAGATCAGGCTTGTGCGGGTCATGCGCAGCCGGTCGAAATTGGCTTTAGTCAGAGCGCCTACATCGAGTCCGAGGCCTTGTGCCTTCCGGCCATTCTCGATGACGAATTGCAGGAGGATTAACCCTTCGCCCGAATAGGCGTAACGCGTGCCAGGGTCGAAATGAATACGCAGCTTCTGGTCGGCTTCTATGAACCAGAAGTTAGCGAAGCCCGTTGAATGGATCAGGCACATGCGCGGCGTGATCTTCTCCCAACGCGGATCGCCCGCTAAATCCCTATATGGTCCGTACTTGTCCGGGAAGACGGGGTGAGGACCATATTCAGGCAGGGGCTTGTCCAGGTAATCCTTCAAGGGTGTGTCGAGAGCCATCTTGCGTTGATCGACGAGTTGCATGACCGTGTATGCAAATACCGTCTTTGTGAGCGAAGCACCGTACATGACGGTGTCGGTAGTCAGCCGGTCGCCCTTGGCATTTCGGACGCCGTACGCCTGGACATATCTGACCTTGCCGCGATCGATCACCGCAACGGCCATGCCCTTTGCGTGTGTACGGCTCATGATCTTGCCCACTTCGGCATCGATGGCGGCGCCGCTGGGTATGCTTTGCGCGGATGTTGGGACGGAAAGGCAGAAAGCAGCCAGAAGCACAGCCCGAAGCGAAGGATCTTGCCTTCTCATTGTAGTGATGGTAATCCCGCCAAACTGATCGAGCTCGAGATCTTGCCGGCCGCCGTATTTGTTTGAAGTTCGTTTGGCACCGCGCCATTCCGAGCGGAAGAGTGTGTCGGAAAAAGCAAGCTGGAAAGTGGGTTCAAATCCTAAGCCTCCACTCCGGCAGGATCGGCGGCCACTCAGTAGTTCAGCCGGATCGGTACGGATAAGTCGCCCAACCTTCGGTCGCTTACCCGCAGGAA
>DASQEG010000146.1:0-5546 GCA_035633775.1 Bryobacteraceae bacterium | reverse complement strand
AAGCCCGTACACAAGCTGCTGGCCGAGTTTGAAGAATCGCCTGACTCCTCCGCAAACATCTACGGTACTGGCGATGTGAAGTATCACCTCGGCGCAAGTGCGAAACGGCAGACGTCCTCCGGTGAGATCACCGTATCGGTTGCGTTCAATCCCAGCCACCTTGAGGCCGTCGACCCCGTAGTTGAAGGCATCGTACGTGTGCGTCAGGACCGCATGGGCGACACCGAGCGCGAGAGTGTCATCCCCATCCTGATTCACGGCGACGCTGCGTTCGCTGGGCAGGGCGTCGTCATGGAGACGCTGAACTTGTCGCAGCTGCCCGGCTACGCGACGGGCGGCACGATCCATGTCGTCATCAACAATCAGGTCGGATTCACCACCGATCCTGCCGACGCGCGCTCCGGAACCTACGCTACGGACATTGCGAAGGCAATCGTTGCGCCCGTGTTTCACGTCAACGGCGATGATCCGGAAGCAGCCTTGCGCGTCGCCCAACTGGCCTATGACTTCCGCCAGACGTTCCATCGCGACGTTGTCATCGACATCGTCTCTTACCGGCGCCATGGGCACAACGAGGGCGACGACGCGACGTACACACAGCCGCAGATGTACGCAAAGGTCAAAAACCATCCGACCACGTACAGCCAGTACGCGCAGCGTCTCGTCCGCGAGAAGCTGCTGTCGCAGGCTGACGTCGACACCCGGCGAAAAGCTTACGTCGCCAGGCTTAGCGCGGCCTATGACGAGATGAAGCGGAACGCCGAGATCTTTGGTCTCGAAGAAGGCCAGCTCACCACAACGTCTACACCGCCTGCCGAAACGGCCATCAGTGATGACGCCGCACGCCTCGTTGTGGAGGGCATCACGACGTTACCAGGTGACTTCCAGATTCACCCGAAGCTGAAGCCGATACTGGATAAGCGCCGCGAAGCCCTTGCAGGAGGAACGATCGACTGGGCTCTGGGCGAAGCCGTCGCGTTCGGGAGCCTGGTGACCGAAGGCACGCCGGTACGTCTGAGCGGGCAGGACGTCGGTCGCGGCACCTTCAGCCATCGCCACGCGGAGCTTCACGACTTCCAGACCGGCAGGACGTGGGTTCCGCTGCAGAAGCTCAGTCCGGCCCAGGCGACCTTCGAAGTGTGGAACAGCTCGCTCAGTGAGTATGCGGTGATGGGCTTCGAGTTCGGTGTCAGTCTCGGGGACCCGAACACACTCGTGGTCTGGGAGGCGCAGTTCGGCGACTTCGTCAACGGCGGACAGATCATCATCGATCAGTTCCTTTCCTCGGCCGAGACCAAATGGGGCCAGCCTTCGGGTCTGGTGCTGCTGCTGCCGCACGGTTTCGAAGGTCAGGGGCCGGAGCACTCCAGCGGCCGCAACGAACGGTTCCTGCAGCTCTGTGCCGAGAACAACATGATTGTGGGCAACTGCACTACGCCGGCCCAGTACTTCCACGTGCTGCGGCGTCAGATGCGCGGCGGAGCGAACGGCGGGCCGATCTGCAAGCCGCTTGTTCTGTTTACGCCAAAGAGCCTGCTGCGCAGCCCGAAAGCAGTGTCGCATCTTGAGGATCTGACAGACGGCCGATTCGAAGAGGTGCTCGATGACAGCACCGTCGATCCCTCGGCTGTGAAGCGCGTGCTCTTCTGCTCGGGCAAGGTCTATTATGAGCTGGCTGCGGCGCGCGAGGAGCGCAAAGCCCATGATGTAGCGATCGTCCGTGTGGAACAGATGTACCCGTTCCCGCAGTCACGAATCGAAGAAGTGCTGCGACAGTTCTCGCCTGCCACCGAGGTGTACTGGGTTCAGGAAGAGCCTCGAAACATGGGTGGATGGCGCTTTATGCACGAGAACTTCCTCGCCGTGCTCGAATCATCGCGTCGCGTCCCCCGCTACGCAGGTCGCCCGGAGTACGCTAGTCCGGCGGCGGGCACGTCGAAGCGGCATGAGCAGGAGCAATCGGAGTTGATTAACGACGCATTTGCGCCTGCGCCGGTAACAAGGAAGCCGAAGCGGATCCGCATCGTACAGAAGAAGGTTCAGCAGTAGTACCCGCGCAGCCCGGCCGATGAATTGGTCGGGCTGTGCCGCATTCGATACAGTTTTGAGCTGCGGCGTCGTACGTAAGAAACTTCACCGCCCCTGAGCCCGAATGTCGGGTGGCCTGCGCGTAACTCACTGTATGCGCAGAACCTGCTTTGTTCTGGCAGTCGCGGTCGCCGCGCTGTCAGCCCAGACCCCACAAGATGACAAGCGGCTCGTCTTCTCCACCTATCTCGGCGGCGAAAGAACAGACGATGCGGTTGCCGTAGCTACCGACGGCGCGGGCAACATCTTTGTCGCCGGAAAGACGGAGTCGATTGACTTCCCGGGGAAGCCACTCGGCGGATTCAATATGAACTTCGCCGTTCCTAAAGGATATCTGACGAAGTACTCGCCCGATGGCAAGCAGATTCTGTGGTCGCATGTTGTCGGCGGCAGCTCGAACACTCGGGCCAATGCAGTGGTTGTGGATAAGAACGGGAACGTCTACGTTGCGGGCACCACCGGTGCAACGGATCTGCAGGTCATGAACCCCGTACAGGCAAAGAAGACGGGACTGAATATTCCGTTTCTGATGAAGTTCGACAACGACGGCAAGCTCCTGTTCTCTACCTATCTGGGTGGCGATCGCAACGACGAAGGCCTTGCACTCGCGGTCGATTCCAGGGGCAACATGTACCTGGCGGGTCGCGCCTCATCGTCCGAGTTCCCGGTCAAGAACGCCATGCAACCGAAGATGAACGGCAGCCAGGATGCGTTTGTTGCGAAGTTTACTCCGGATTATCAGCTTGCGTGGGCTACATACCTGGGCGGAACCGGCGGATCCGATAACATCTCCGCAATCGCAGTAACTCCGGACGACTATTTAGTAGTAACCGGCGAGACCGGCTCGCCTGACATGCAGACTCCGGGCGTGTGGGGGAAGGAGTTCGTTCACTACTCCAGCTACGTCGCTAAGCTGGCCCCTGAAGGAAATGCAATCGTTTGGTGGAATTACATCGCCGACCGCTCCGGTTACACGGTCTCGAAGACCATTGCCGTCGATGGTTCCGGCCGTATCTGGGCAGGCGGACAGACCACGGCTAAGCGCTTCCGCATGACCGAGAACGCGATCCAGCCGGCATTCGCAGGCGGTCGCCGCGACGGATTTCTTCTGTGCCTCACCGCAGATGGAACGGCGGCGGAGTACTTCACCTACCTGGGAGGCAGCACGTCCGGCGACCTTGATCCCGATGAAACGGTTGAGTCCGTTGCCATCGATGCCCGAGGCCATGTGATCGTGACCGGCGAGACAATCACGACCGATTTCCCCGTGCACCGCAACGTTCAGCCATACCGCGGCGGTGGAGCCGAGAGCTATCTGCTGAAACTCGACCCCGGCAGCAAGCAGATCGTTCACTCAACATTCTGGGGCGGTGCAAAGCGTGAGGTGGGTACAGCCGTCGCAGTCGGGCCTGGAGAGAACATCACCGTAGTTGGCGAAACCTACTCGGAAGATCTTCCCCTTCAGAACGCACTCCGAAAAAAGCTGGGTGCGACAACGGACGCTTTTGTCATGCGTTTCTGCGAACCCTGGCTCGGGTCATGGCCTTCGAACTCGCTGTCGTTTGGGTACACCATCGGTCAGAACGCTCCCGAGCCACAGAGTCTGGAGATCTATACAGGGTGCTCGACGCCGTTCGACATGACGGAAGCGGTGTCCGACCAGCCGTGGCTCAGATTGCGGTATGAGGGACGGACTGCGCCCTTTAAACTCACTTTCGAAGTAGTTCCTTCTGAAATGGCGGCCGGAGACTATACGGCGACTGTGAAGGTGAAGGTCCCCGCAGCATTCTACCAGGAGTTGACAATCCCGGTGAGGCTAGTTGTTGCCGAGCCGCCGCCTGTGGAGTAAGTCAGAGCGGCATCAGCACGTGGTCCGGACAATCCATATGGACCGTCTCATAAAGACGGTCCAACAGGTCCGGGCCATGCTGCGCAAGGAACGGCAGAATGCTGTAATACCGCTCCTGAAGGTGCTTCTGGGGATACAGCGTGCTGTAGAGGTAAGAGGCGTCCGCGCCAGCACGCTCGTCGCGCGCCATCGCCGCTCTTGCAGTTTTCTCCTGCATTCTGGTCAGCTGATGCATCATCTTCAGCTGACCTTTCTTCATTGCGGATTCCAGCGTCGGATCGAAGCTCGCCAGGCTCTTGCGCAGGCCATCGAGGGTGGTCCGGACCGTAGCTGTTGCCGCGTCGAACTGCGCATCGAGCCCCTCCGGAACAAGCCTCGCTGCGACCCGTTCCCGAAGGGGATGCTCGCCGTGAAAGAAGTCCTGCAGTCGGAGGCCGTAGCGCTCCAGCAGCTTCGCTGAACGAGCATCGATCAGTGTGAAGCCGTTGCGCGAGACAACGCGGGGCATGTGTCCGAGCAGCCGCTCGTAAAGTACCTGGGATTGCGCGAAATAAGCAAGTTCCGCAGGCCCGCCGATGTATGCGGCAGTGGGCAGCATAAAGTCCTGTAAGACAGGCCGCAGCAGAGCATTCGGCGAGAGATCCTGAGCGCGCGCGGCTAACTCTTCAGATGAGTAGCGGACTTCGCGCAGCGGTACGCGGCGACCCTTCTCAAAGAGGAAAAACAGCGACGTTCGGGCGTCGACATGAACCTGCGTATGATAGCCCGCATTCTCCAGTTCACGATTGCGCGCCAACAGCAGCTGGTTGAGATCGGGTCCGATTGCAACTGCCTCCCGCATCATCGGTGCCGCGAGGCGCCGTATTGCAGGTTGCAGCGGATCCAGGAAGAGGAAGCCCCAGGGCTTCAGCAGTGACTCCAGAAGGGAACGGAATGCATCTCCCATCGAGCGTCCCGGCGCGTACGCATCGGCAACGATGGCCGCGACGTCAGCGCCGAACGGAAGCTCCTGCAGCAGCTGGCGGAGTTCATCAACAGGCCACCCTTCCGGCACGACACCACCCACGGGCTGAGCAGTTCCAGGAGTACCAGAGACGTCGAGCCTCGAAGGTCGGTGCGCCCCGCCATAGACATGGCAGTGGTTGACCTCCGGCCAATCGTGATCTTCCGTGGCGAGCCAGAAAACCGGGACAGCGGGCCGGCCGTGTGCAGTGAGATCGGCCGCGAGCCGTGCGGCCGTCAGGGCTTTGTAGATGGTATAGGCTGGGCCGCCGAATAGTCCGACCTGCTGGCCTGTAACGACCGCTACCGCGCCGGGGTGGGCGAGCCTTTCAAGAGCACTCTCGTTCGTGTTCTGCAGGCGGAGTGCTTCGATGAGCGCCGGACGCCTGTCCTCGGGGTAGCCTGTTGACGGCGGGGCCGTGTAGAAGCGCTCTACACGATGGTACTGATAAAGGAAATCGCTGAACAGCCTGGAAGTATGGGGGAGTTCCGTATGACGGAGACAGGCTGGTTCCATGGTGGGCTCTTCCTACAGATGCACGCGCGTGGCAAGAAGTCTTCAGAGAATGCAAAGGCCAGATCCGAAGTGACACCTTCGGATCTGGCC
>DASQEG010000145.1:0-5404 GCA_035633775.1 Bryobacteraceae bacterium | reverse complement strand
TGTTCCGGTTCGATGCCGGCGGGCACGATGCAGCCGCCAACAACGGCCGCGACCCGCGCGACGGGAGCCCGGGTTGCGAACGGCTTTACGAGCAGGACCAGGCCATCCGACATCTTGCCGAAGTGACGCGACCACAGCGCCGCATCGGCTGTGTCAGGTTCCATTCCGTCGCGTGTGTGGGAGCGATAGAACCCGACGACTGCCCCAGATCGCCGAGCGCTGGGCGCCCGAGCCGCGGCTGCGAGAGCTTCGTGATCGCTGTCCGAAAGCACATACGACGGCCCATGCGCATATTGGCACGGCACGGGTATAAACCCGTCGATGTGAAAAGGCTGTCCGTCGCACTCCGGCGGGTACCCCAGCAGCAGGCCACCGACTTCAGCTCCGCGGCGGCGAGTAGCTCCAAATCCGCGCATAGCCTCTGCGGAGATGCCGCGCACCACCGCATCAGCGATGCGAAGGCGCGGACCACTCCCGGCTGCCTCCCAGGTAAGGTACCCGTTCTCTGACACGATGATTCTCCATCATATTGTGTATTCACGAGCGCGGTACTCTCATCCCATGAGCGGGATCCTGCACATTGTGGCAACGCCGCTGGGCAACCTGGAAGACATTACCTATCGCGCTGTTCGCATACTTTCAGAGGCTTCTCGCATCGCCTGTGAGGATACCCGTCACACACGTAAGCTGCTGGAGCGGTACAGTATCGATCGCCCGCTTGTCAGTTACCACGAACATAACGAGAAGGAGCGGACGGCCGAAATCCTGAGCTGGATCCGCGGTGGTGAAAGGATCGCGCTCGTCTCGGATGCCGGAACGCCGCTGATCTCCGACCCCGGTTACCGGGTGGTTGAAGCGGCTGTTCAGGAAGGACTGCGCGTGGAATCCATTCCCGGCCCTTCTGCCGTGATCGCCGCGCTCTCCGCCTCCGGACTACCCACGGACTCCTTCTATTTCGGCGGCTTCCTGCCGCCCAAGTCCACCGCGAGACGCCGTACGCTCGAGAGATTGGGGGAACTCGACTGCGTTCTGGCGTTCTATGAAGCGCCGCACCGTCTTGTCGAAAGTCTCCGCGACGTGGCCGCCGCCCTTCCAGGACGACAGGTTGCCGTCGCCCGCGAGCTTACGAAGATGCACGAGGAATGGAGCCGGGGCACGGCCGAAGACGTCGCAGACGGCTATGCCTCACGGCCTGCAGTTAAGGGCGAGGCAACTGTATTAATTGGGAAAGCAGTGGCCGTCACGATATCTGCAGCGTCTGTACGCGAGACGTTCGAGCGACACCTTGCTTCCGGTCTGTCGCGCATGGACGCCATGAAGGCGGCAGCACGTGACTGTAATGTTTCCAAGCGCGACGTCTGGAATGAGGTCGAGCGCTAAGCTACTTGCCGATGCAGAACGTGCTGAAAATCCGGTTCAGAATATCGTCGGCCGTGGTCGCACCCGTGATGGCATCCACTGCGGAGAGTGCGCCATAGAGGTCGATGAGGACCATCTCGTGAGGGATTGAGGCCTCAACCGCGCGGCCAGCCTGATCGACACACTGCACCGCCTCACGAAGCAGCGACTCATGCCGAATGCTGGTGATGAAACCCGGCTCCTGCTCATCCATCCCAGGCGGGCTGACTGTCGCAACGATGCGGTCGCGAAGCTCGTCGATGCCGAGCCCGGTAAGAGCTGAGACACGCAGTGCGTCACCGCGACCAAGGCCGACCTCCGCAAGGTCACCTGTGTTTGCGACAACGAGATGCCTTCCGGCGGCAGCCGCGCGGTCCAACAACGCCCGGTCATCGTCAGTGACACCTGATGAGGCATCCAGTACAACAAGCACCAGGTCAGCATCGGCGACAGCCTGCCAGCTTCGCTCAATGCCGAGTTTCTCGACTGGGTCCTGGCCCTCGCGGATGCCCGCCGTGTCTACGAGTCTCACGGGCATCCCGCCGATGGAAGCAGCTTCCGACACCGTGTCGCGGGTTGTGCCGGGAATCGGAGTCACGATGGCCCGGTCCTGTTCAAGCAGCCGGTTGAACAAGCTGCTCTTGCCCACATTCGGTCTTCCCGCGATGGCGAGCGTAAAGCCGGAGAACACCAGCCGGCCGTACCCAAAACTGCTCACAAGCTTCTGCAGCGAGCTACGGACATCACCGATGCGCCGCAGCAGCTCGGCATCGGGAGCTATATCTACGTCGTTCTCCGCAAAGTCTATGCCTGCTTCAAGCAGCGCAATCAGCTCCAGCAGCGAGGCCTTCGCAGGTGCGAGGCGCCTTGAAACGGAGCCTTCCATCTGCTGCATCGCAACCCGCGCCTGATAAAGAGTCGTTGCGTCGATGAGCTCGCGCACCGCTTCAGCACGAGGCAGGTCCAGGCGGCCATTGACATAAGCGCGCAACGTGAACTCGCCAGGTTCGGCCGGGCGCGCTCCAGCTGCAACCGCGGACTGCACGCAGTGCTGCAGAACCACTGGCGATCCGTGGCACGAGATCTCAACGAGGTCTTCGCCTGTGTAGGAACGGGGCGCAGCGAAGTGCAATAGAACCGCCTTGTCGATGGCCGATCCAGCTGAGTCAACGACCGTAGCCAGCGTGGCGACTCGGGGCTCCCATTCGCCATTCAGCCGTGCGAACGTCCGTGTCAGGGAAACCGCGTGCCGGCCCGAAAGCCGCACGACCCCGATGCCGCCCCGACCCGGAGGGGTGGAAACGGCAACGATCGTGTCCTGAAGGTTCACCGCCGGCCGCGGCGCAAAGGTGTGGGCGAGGACGGTTTGGCGGGCATGTCCGCAGGGTAGACGATTACTTTCCGGCCCGGCCCCATGCCACCGGATTCCGAACGCACATCCGTTTCACCGCGCAGCGCAAGATGAATGATGCGCCTCTCGCGACTTGTCATCGGACTGAACTCGTAGGGAACTTTAGTCCGCTTGACCTTCTCAGCAGCAAGAAGCGCACTCATCCGCAGTTCTTCAATACGAAGCGTACGGAAGTTGTTTGCGTCGAACTGAACCAGCGAATGCTCATCTGGCTGGAGCTTGAGCATCTCCATACTGAGCTGTTCGAGCGCCAGCAGAAGCTCTGCCTTGTTCGCAAGCAGATACTCCACGTCGGGGCCGCGAAAGCTCACGATCAGATCGGGGTTTTCGAAGTCCGGATGGAGATTGGATCCATCACGAACCTCAAATTCGAGGCGGAACCCGGCATGTTCGATCAGCTTGCGGAGAAACGGCTCAATTCGCGCGCCGGTGTTTTCGACGGTGAATTTCCTCGACGGCACCTTATTTCCTGTTCTTCTTTCCGGCTGCAGGCCTGGCGTTGACGACAGCAGACGCAGCTGCGGGAGCCGGAGCCGGACCCATCCGGTTGATCAGCCACTGCTGCAGGATACCTACGATGTTGCCGGTCAACCAGTATAGTACCAGTCCGGCGGATGCTTTGAAGAACAGGAATCCGAACAGCAGCGGCATGAAAAGCATCATTTTCTGCTGTGCGGGATCCGCCGTGGTGGACGGTGTCATCTTCTGCAAAACAAACTGGGTTATAACCATGACGACGGGCAGCAGGTACCAGGGGTCGAACTGTGCCAGGTCACGTATCCAGAGCCAATCGGCTCCACGCAGCTCAATCGCGATACTCAGGACCTTATAGAAGGCGAAAAAGAATGGAATCTGCAGCACAAGCGGCATGCAGCCCGCGCCGAGCGGGTTCACGCCGTGCTTTTTGTACAGCGCCATCACTTCTTCGTTCTGCTGTGCCTTGCGCGGATCGCGAATCGAGATGTTCTTGTACTTTTCGTTGATGGCCTGAATTTCGGGCTGCAGCGCGGCCATCTTCTTCATGCCCTTCATGCCGGAGATCTTCAATGGCAGAAGCAACATGTTGATCAGGATCGTCAGCAGGATAATCGACCAGCCGTAGTTGCGAACCCAGTTGTCGTTCAGCCAGTTCAGCGCCAGGAAGATGGGCCGCGCGAGGAACGTGAACCAGCCGAAGTCGACAGCGCTCTCAAGCTTCGGGTTCACCTTACGGAGAAGGTCAAGGTCCTTCGGTCCGACGAAGGCCTGCAGGGTATTGAGTCC
The DNA here is from genome assembly GCA_035633775.1 of Bryobacteraceae bacterium. Lineage (GTDB taxonomy): Bacteria > Acidobacteriota > Terriglobia > Bryobacterales > Bryobacteraceae > JAWXCM01. The sequence goes on along the minus strand of DASQEG010000145.1, from coordinate 1,332 downwards.
TTCCGACCCGATACCCACGCCGGCGATCGCCTCTTCGCCTGCACCCTGGGCGATCGCGACTGAATCACTCAGCGTCTGTACGCGAAGCCCACCCCGATCCTTCGGGAGGAACACCGCGAGAAAGTAAGTGTCCTCTATGCCACCGAAGGAGTAATTTCCACTGGTGAGCACCGGACCGTCCTTGGCCACTTTCGCTTCATTCTCGACGAGTTTGTTTTCGCCTTCACTGAAGTAGAGCGTCTTCATCGAAGCGGCTGCAGCGTAGGCCGTACGATCGCCGAAGCCGCCCCGCCACGCCAGCAGGTGCGGGACGGTTGCGGTGCCCTCGCGTACTTCGCTGCTCACGTCGAGCAGATAGCTGTTGCGCCCGAATCGAAACGACTTGCGCCCGGAAGAGCGGCCGTCGGAGTAATTGAACGTGATGCCCAGCTTGTCGGGTGAAACAGCCGTCGCGAAGAACACTTTGTTCAGATCGGTCGACGGCTGCTGGCCGTCGTAGAGAAGTGAAAACGGGTAGTGCGTCTTCTGCGCCGCATCTGTGTTTACCAGCTCCAGGGGGCGCCCGGCGGAATCACGGTAGTTCTTCAGTGTCCAGCTTCGGACCACCGCGCCATGATTGCTGAAGACGATTCGGTAAACATCCGTGTCAATGACGAAGGTCTCTGAAGTGTCGGCCCGCACGATGCCGGCGGCATTCTCACCCTGTGCCCCGGGTGTGCTCGGCGCAGCTGGAGGAGCAGGGGCGGGCTTCTGCGGCTCCTTGATCTGCCGAGCGGTCGCAGGCTTCTCCTGGGTCGGGCCGGACCTGGATGGGGCAGCAGGCGAGAACAGGTACTGACTCAGAACCAGCACCAGCCCCACAAGTCCGAAGGCCAGCAGCATGCGCTGCTCGACCGAGATTTCGCCAGCACCTTTGGAGGGTTTCTTTGGATCGGGATTATCAGCCATCGATGTGAATAGGATTCGTCAGGGAACTGGGTCAAAGCCGCCGCCAGCGAGCGGGTGGCAGCGCAGCAGGCGCATTGCTCCCAGCCACACTCCACGAACGACGCCATGCCTCGCCACTGCCTCGGCCATGTACTCCGAACACGTCGGGTGGTAACGGCACGCCGGGGGCAGCACCGGCGACAGGACCCGCTTATACAGACGTAAGCTCGCGACTACGAGTTCTCGCATCGCTGAAAGAGCCTGGTAACTTCGGACTCGAGTGCTGAAAAAGGTGCGAGCAGCACCGGCTTGCGGGGGTTGAAAACGATGCTCCACGGACCGCGGAGCTCAGGCAGATGAAGCCGGACGGCCTCCCGCATACGCCGCTTCATGCGGTTGCGCACC
>DASQEG010000144.1:0-2365 GCA_035633775.1 Bryobacteraceae bacterium | reverse complement strand
GGAGTTTCCACCGGCACGGCTCGGGGACTGGCTCGAGTGGCTGAAGCTCGCCGGCCGGGTACGCGGACTCTCGCGTGACGAAATGGTGGGCCTGGTGCGCATCTTTACGATGAGCGCCGCCGATTACCTCGATCGCTGGTTTGAAAGCGAACAGCTGAAGGTCACTCTGGTAACTGACGGTGTGATCGGCGCCAACGGCGGGCCCCGGTCTCCCGGGACAGCCTACATCCTGTTGCACCACTGTATGGGAGGTGTGAACGGCAAGCGCGGCCTGTGGGGATTTGTACGGGGCGGAATGGGAGCCGTATCGGAGGCAATTGCTTCCGCAGCCCGTGCCGCAGGGGTCGAGATCCGAACGGCTACTCCGGTCGAACGCATCCTCGTCCGGAATGGCGAGGCCAGGGGCATTGTCCTGCGCAATGGCGACGAGATCCATGGGGCCGTGGTAGCGAGCAACCTCGATCCGAAACATACGTTTCTTCGGATGCTCTCGGCTAACGATCTGCCGGATGACGCGTTTCGCGCAGGCATCGACCGTTTTCGATGCGAAGGTACCTCGCTTAAGATCAACTTCGCTCTGGGCGGTCTGCCAGACTTCCAGGCCCTGCCCGGGACTCCCGGACCACAGCACGGAGCAACCATGCATATCTGTCCGTCAGTGGAGTACGTGGAACGAGCCTGGGACGATGCCAAGTACGGACGGCCTTCAAAGTCCCCGCTCATCGAGCTGACGATACCTACGATGTACGACGACTCCATCGCTCCTTCGGGGAAGCACATCATGGGAGCATTTCTGCAATACGCGCCTTACTCACTCGCGGAGGGATCGTGGGACGATCTGCGTGAGAGTTATGCGGACCGGGTCATTGACATGATCGAGGAGTACGCTCCGAACATCCGCAGCATCGTCGAGCATCGGCAGGTATTGACCCCGGTGGATCTGGAGCGGCGATTCGGAATAACCGGGGGGAACATCTTCCATGGCGAGATGAGCGTGGACCAGATGTTCGTCATGCGTCCGCTTCCTGGATGGGCGCGCTATCGAACGCCGGTCCCCAACCTCTATCTTTGCGGCTCGGGTGCGCACCCCGGCGGCGGCGTTATGGGAGCGCCAGGCTACAACGCTGCACAGGCGATCCTGTCAGACACCCGGATCTGAAGGCTTCAGCTCCAGGCTGCGCCAGAGATACCAGCTCGCCGCTGAGCACCAGGGATGCCAGGGCTCGGCGATTGCCTGCATCTCCTTCGGGGATGGCAGATCAGCCAGGCTATAGCAGTTGCGGATCGCCATCCTGACGCCAAGATCGCCAACGGGCAGGACGTTCGGCCGTCGAAGACTGAAGATGAGGAACATCTGCGCGGTCCAGACGCCGACGCCTTTCACCACGGTGAGCCGCTCGATCACTTCATCGTCCGAGAGTTGCGGCAACCTGGGGAAGCCAATGCTGCGAGCACGCTCAGCAAGGTCCCGGATGTAGGCCGCCTTTTGCTGTGACAGTCCGGCGGATCTCATCTGCTCCGGGGTTAACCGAAGAATTGCAGAAGGGCGCACGGGCTCTCCCGTCAGCGCCACCAGCCGGCCATGGATGACGGAGGCGACTCTGCCGCTCAGCTGCTGGTAGATGATGGAGCGAACCAGACTGCCGACGACCGGCTCCGTGTAGCTGATCCTGCATGGCCCGACTGCAGCGATAATGCGAGCGATCACGGGATCGGCGCGTTGAAGGTGCGCGACGGCGCCCCTCATGGGTGCGACATTCCCAAGGTGACCGAAACCCGAGTGGCCAGCGTACGCATCACTAGATTGTATGAAGCGTCTGGTGTATGTTGCCGCCGCGTGCCTTGCTGCGGGTGCGCTCGCACTGTCTCAGGAGGCGGACCCGGTCATTCGTGTCGACGTGGACCTGGTGAACGTGTTGTTCGCGGTACGTGACAAGAAGGGTGCGCTCATCTCGGACCTGACCAAAGACGAGGTCACCGTCCTGGAGGACGGCAAGCAACAGACGATCCGTACCTTCACCAGGGAAGTCGACCTGCCGCTGACAATGGGCCTCCTGATCGATGTCAGCCGCAGTCAGGAGAACCTGATCGACGTGGAGAAGCACGCGGCAACGCAGTTCTTCCAGAAGGTTCTACGCCCAAAAGACATGGCCTTCGTGATCAGCTTCGGATCTGAAGCCGAGCTGCTGCAGGATTCAACGAACTCCGCGCCTCTGTTGAGCAAATCGCTGGACGGCCTGAAGGTAAACGCCAGCGTCGCCGGCATGGGCGGACCGCTTCCCGGCCCGGTGCCGACCATCAGCTCGCCGAAAGGAACGGTTCTGTTCGATGCGGTTTACCTTGCTTCCACGGAGAAGTTGCGGGG
>DASQEG010000143.1:0-8169 GCA_035633775.1 Bryobacteraceae bacterium | reverse complement strand
ATTTGGAGACGGCAGGCAGTTGATGAGCTGGGTGTCATACGAGGATGTCGGAGAGTTCGCCGTCCAATGCGCTGAGAGGCCTCCCGCGCACGGGCGCATCCTCGAGATCGGCGGCCCTGAAGACCTGAGCCCACTCGACGTAGTCAGGATCTTCGAGCAGACTACAGGCAAGCGCTTCACGGTGCAGCATGTACCCGAGGAAGCTCTGCTCGCGCAACTCGAGAATGCAGCCGATCCATTGAGCGAGACGTTCTGCAAACTTCAGCTCGAATATCTCCACGGGTGCCTCATGAACACTTCAGAGGCGCTGAGGCTTATGCCGGTCCGGCAGAAAACGGTTCGCCAGTATGCGGCCCAGGTCAGCGAAGCGAGGGCCGCAGCGGTATGAACTATACAATTCACGAGGTCTCAGACGGCGGGCTGGACTATCCGCGTGAAGCGATGCTGCCGAAGGACCCGGATCCCGAGCTGGAGGCGCAGTATCCGCCTGTGTTGTCGATACCATACCGGCCGGTGGTGATTCGGATTCATGGCCGGACGGTTCTTCTGGACTCCGGTGCCGGCCCGCTCGCGCCAACGACCGGGAAACTGGAGGAGAGCCTCAGGCAGCAAGCCATCAGTCCCAAAACCATTGACATGGTCGTGCTCTCGCAGGCGCACGCCGACCACATCGGAGGTCTGCTCCGGGAAGATGGCCTTCCAGCGTTCCCGAACGCCCGCATCGTCATTGCACGTGAAGAATATGACTTCTGGCGAAACTCGGGCATCCGCGACCAGCTGGGCACAGGTTCGGTCTATGGAAATGCGATGATCGAGGCCGCCATCGGACAGTGGTTCAATCGGTACCTCCTGGCGCTTGAGTCACGGCTGGAACTTGTTGAGTCCGATGCCGAAGTGATTCCGGGAGTACGGCTCATGAGAGCGCCCGGGCATACCCCCGGACACTGTGCAGTTCTTGTGCACGCGCACCGCGAAGTGTTGCTGTTCCTGGCTGACGCCTTCGCCCTGCCGGCCCAGATTCAGCATCCGGAATGGACATCCTCTTTCGACCTGGACGCAGCAGAAACAGTGCAGACCCGACTCGCTCTGCTTGACCTTGCCTGCGCAGACGAATGTCGCGTCATCCACTACCACGTGCCTGGTATCGGGCGCATAGTCCGCGGTAGCTCAGGGTACGCGTGGGAAGCAGATGCACCATCAATGGGCGCTGCGCTTACTCAAAACTCCTCCGCTCAAGGGTGACGACATGATCAAAAAACTCTACGGCGTGATGGTTATTGCGGGCGCACTTTGTGTTTCAGTGTGCAAGGCGTCCGAAGCAGATGTGACGTCGAGCATGAATGAGTTCCTGACGGCGCTGCACGACCTTGATTTGCAGCGAATGCACAACTGCTTCGCTGATGATCTCACCGTCTTCCAACACAGCGGCGATACCCTGACGCGCATCGATTCCAAAGACGAACTGCGGAAGGCTCTGGAGCCGACGATCGCTTTCATCCGTGAGGCGGTGTCGAAGCAGGGGCGTACAAGCCCGCCTTACCACGACGTTGGGGCGCGGGACATGCGGGTGCAGATGCTGTCCGACGATGCCGCCATAGTCACGTTTGTGATGCCGAATCCGACTTTCGTCCGCCGTCTCAGTGCTGTGTATGCGAGGCGCGACGGCAACTGGAAGATCGTTCACATGCACACGTCCACTCGCAACCGTCCGAAGTAGTTGGTCGGCACAAAACTCACAGCAACTTACTAAAGCGTGGAGCGCAGCTCATCGCTCACTGTGACCGGCATACAACCTGAAGACCGGAAAGGTGGTGACGAATGGGACTGTGATTGACGGATATCTCGATGGCGCTCGGGTGCACGAGGAAGGGCTGCTCGTAGACGCATCGACATCAAAGTTCGAGGGCACGATTCGGATCGCGCCCAAAACTGCCGACTGACCACGTTACGAGTCCACGGTGACTTGTCGCGGGCGCTCTGATGGTCCTTTGCTCCGTCGCTCACACCCGAGGGTGGAGACAGCGGCACTCTGGCTCGACGCGCCTTCGCGAAGAACAATAAGGCTGTAACGTCCTACCGCATGACACTAAGCGCTACCCTCGGCACATGCGTGTTGGGGTAGTATCCGATATTCACGGCAATGTGCGCGCTCTTCAAGCCGTTATCGCCGATCTGCGACAAGCCGCACCGGACCTCGTGCTCAACCTCGGCGATCACGTCTCCGGTCCGCTTGAGGCGCGGGAGACTGCGGATCTGCTCATGACGGCAGGCTCCCATTGGACGCACATTCGCGGCAATCATGACCGCGAGCTGGTTGAGACGCCGCTGGCGCAGATGGGGATGTCCGATGCGATGGCGGCAGGGCAGCTCAGTCCGAAGCACTTTGATTGGCTGAGGGCGCTGCCTCCCATTGCGGTCGTTGACAGCATTCGGCTTGTGCATGGGACCGAACGGAGCGATCTCGAGTATCTGCTGGAGAGCGTGGCTCCGCCGCATATGCACGTTGCTCCTGCGGCACAGATCGAGGAACGGCTTGCACGAACAGACGAAGTAACGATCTGCTGCGGCCACTCGCACGTGCCTCGTTGCATTAACCTTGGGGGACGGCTGCTTCTGAACCCTGGAAGCGTTGGGTTACCTGCCTACAATGCGCGCGACCACGTTTCTGAAACCGGAGGAACACTGGCCAGGTATGCTCTGATCGATCGCGATCGAGCTTCAGTGTCCGTCACCTTCCGCGCGGTACCTTACGACAACGCAGCCGCGGTGGCCCTGGCTGCGAAAGCGGGCCGCCGCGACTGGGAATGCGCTCTGCTTACGGGCTACGCGCTGCGCTGAGAATCAGGTGTTCTCAGGATGGGGCGTGACCCGGGCCGAAGGATGCATCGAGGCCAGCGCCAGGTTTCCTCCCAACCCCATGGTCTCCACCGCAGACGAGGGAACAATTACCATCGAGCCTTTCTCCTTCAGTGCCTCATAGAGCATGTTCATCGCGCGGAGGTGCAGGGCCGTCGGGTTGTTTACGTAGACTTCCGAAGCTCGCGCAAACTTCTCCGAAATCTCCGTCTCTGCTGTGCCAAGTATGATGCGCGCCTGCCGTTCGCGTTCTGCCTGCGCCTGACGCGACATCGCGTCCTCGAGCTGCGGCGGGATGTGAACGTCGCGGATCTCCACCGACTGCACGGTGATGCCCCAGGCGTTGGTCTTATCGTCGAGTATGCGCTGCAACTCGCGCCCGAGCACTTCCCGTTCCGTGATCATCTGTGCCAGCTCATGACGGCCAATCGATTCCCGCAGTGCCGTTTGAGCGCCGAGTGCTACAGCATTCTCGAAATCGGCCACCTCCAGTATGCTCTTCTCAGCGTTCCAAACGACCCAGAACACAATCGCGTCGACGTTCACGGGCACGGTGTCGCGAGTTAGTGCCGACTCTGCGGTCACGTCGGTGACACGTACTCGCTGGTCGACGAACTTGCTCGTCGTTTCGATTACCGGGATGACGTGGAACAGGCCCGGACCGCGCAGACCCGCATAGCGGCCCAGCCGCAGCACTGCTGTCTTCTCCCACTGTTTGGCAACTTTCAACGCGAACAGCAGATAGAGCCCAATCAGCCCGCCAGCCACCGCAGGCCACGGATTCTGCGTAACCACAGTCACAATCAGCCCTGCAGCGAACGCAGCCACACCGGCAAGAACACCGATCGGGCTTACGATCTGTCGGTCGACGAGATCAAATCCGGATGGCGCTCCCGAACTGTTGTTCTTAACCGCAACCATCGGCATCATTGCACTCACTGGATTTCCTCCTGTGCGGAGTTACGCTTTTCCGGCGTTCGGACCACTCCGCAGAGATCTCGAACGCCAGCCCGAATCCTTCCGCGCGCATCATCCACAGCAACCCTCCGAGCGTTCGCAGGGCTTCCGTCATTTCGGCGCCTTCTCCGTGGAAATGAGCCTCGCGCGCTCGAGAAGCTCGGCGGGTTTGTATCCTTCAGCAGCGCCTTTCGCCAGAAACTCGAGCGCGATCTGAGTCAGACGGCGGTCACGAACATCGGTCTCCACATCCGGCGCTTCACGCGTTACATACGTTCCGACGCCCTGCTGTGTCGTTAGCACCCGGCGGATCTCAAGCTCTCGATACGCACGCACAACCGTGTTGGGATTGATTGCGAGATTGACTGCCATCTGGCGCACGGTGGGCAGCTGGTCTCCAGGCTTAAGTACGCCCAATGCGATCGCCATCAGAATGCGGTCGATCAGCTGACGGTACACCGGGACCCCACTGGATTGGTCCAGCGAGATGTCAAACGGCCGTCTCACAGTCCTAGTGTACTAGTTGACTGATACAATACAACAGTGTCACGGTAAGGAGAACCTGGGCGGAGAGGAACCCCTGGGTACAGGCACTACCCTGATGAATTCGATCCCACTCCATTGTTCAGTTCCGCACGAACTGGATCGCCGGACATCCTCCGCGGCGACGTCTCAGTTCGTGCGCTTTTCTTTTCCAGTGATCGCGCCGAGAAACCTTGACGCAGCTTCCTTTCCGCGCTCCCCCACTTCGCCGACAGGACCAACGCAGCTTGGGCAACCCATTGGGCACGGACACGATTCAATGAGTTCCAGGGTCCGCAGCAGCAGCACGGGAGTGAGACGGAACAGCGGCGCACTCTGGCCGACGCCGCCCGGATACACGTCGTACAGGTAGAGATTTGGCTCGAAATGGGAGCCGGAACCGGGCAGGTCCTCAGTGAACGCCACGCCCACATCCCGCGGGTCACACATGAGCAGGAGTGACGCCACGCTGCGAATGGCATTGGACAGCCCCACCAGACCGCTCTGCCGCTCTTCCGCTGAAAGATCCGTGAACGTCTGCAGAAATACGGCCGGAAAGTGGAGCCAGAATGCTGTGGTGTGCATCTCCTGCTCCGGCATTTGCAGTTCGCCGGCACCGACGTTTTCCAGTGTGAAGAACTTGATCTTCTTCCAGCCGACTACCTGCGTGTTGACACGCACATCGCCGTGGGCTGCTATGACCTCGCCAGCGTCGGCGTGGTCGAACACGTCCAGAATCTTCACCTGTGTGTAGTCAATCGCATCTGTGAAGTAGTCGCAATCCACACGCCGGACGTACGCTTTGCGGCCGTCGTAATCAAAGCGCTCAACCTGATACTGGCGCGCTTCGTGGAGATAGATGGCTTTCTCGTGCAACGTAGTCAGCGCAGTCGGGAAGGATACCTCTGCGATCACCTTGTGATCTCCCGTGGTGTCGATTACGACGAAGTTGTCGCTGCTCACTGAGCGCAGACTGACCGTGTCGGCCGGGTACGTGTCACTGGTCCAGTGCCATGCTCCACCGGAGAAGTGCAGAAGCTTCTGCTCTTCCAGGAAACGGCAAAGCTCGCCCGGGTCATGTGTCCCGAACGCTTCCCCATCACGCATGGGAAGCTCAAAAACCGCGCAGCGCAGATGACTCAGCGCAATCTCGAGATTGTCGGGATTGATGTGGGCGTATTCGGGTTCGCGGTTGAAGAAGTAGTCCGGGTGCTCAACGATGTACTGATCTACGGGCGCACTTGAAGCGACGAGGACGGCGAGCGATGAGGTCACCCTGCGCCCTGCCCGGCCCGCCCGCTGCAGCGTAGAGGCAACCGTACCTGGATACCCGGCCATCACCACAACATCGAGTGATCCGATATCGATTCCAAGCTCGAGAGCGTTCGTGGATACGACCGCGCGGATATCACCCTCGCGCAGCTTCCTTTCGATCTCACGGCGTTCGCGAGGAAGGTAGCCGCCGCGGTAGCCGCGCACCATATCACCTCCGAGAGGCCGCCGCTCGCAAGCGTCCTTGAGATAGGTCACGAGGACCTCGGTCGCCAGCCGGTTGTTGGCGAAGACAAGCGTCTGCTGTCCGCGGTCGATGAACTCCAGCGCAATGCGCCGGGTCTCGTGAAGATAGCTGCGCCGGATCCCAAGCTGTCGATTGATGACCGGGGGATTGTAGAACACGAAGTACTTCTCGCCGGTGGGAGCGCCGTTACGGTCGATCAGCTCGAACGGTTCGCCCGTCAGTGCTTCGGCAAGTTCCTTCGGGTTGGCGATGGTCGCCGACGAGCAAAGAAACTGCGGTCTCGAGCCGTAGAACTCACATATGCGCCGAAGCCGCCGCAGCAGATTCCCGAGATGACTTCCATAGACGCCTCGGTAGTAGTGCAGCTCATCGATGATGAAGTACCGGAGGTTCTCGAAGAGCCGCGCCCACTTCGGATGGTGGGGCAGAATCCCGGTGTGCAGCATGTCCGGATTGGTCAGCACTACATTGGCGCGCTCTCGAATAGCACGCCGGGCGTCCTGCGGTGTGTCGCCGTCGTAAGTAAACGCCTTGATGTCCGCGCCCGAGGCCTCGAGCTGCCGCTGCATCTCGTGGAGCTGATCTTCGGCCAGGGCCTTCGTCGGAAACAGGTAGAGTGCACGGGCTCCCGGATCCTGCAGCATGCGGTCAAGCACCGGCAGGTTGTAGCAGAGCGTTTTGCCGCTGGCCGTAGGCGTTACGATAACGGCATTCCGGCCCGCACGCGCGGCGCGCCACGAGTCTGCCTGATGGCTATAAAGCTCGTGGATCCCACGCTGCACGAGCGCGTTGCGCAACGCGGGATGCACGTCTTCAGGTAAAGGCTCGGTGATGGCGGGACGAGCAGGATGACGCCTGACGGCGCGCACGGGCGAGTCCGTGCTCTGCTCCATCAGCTGCTCGAAGCGACGGACAGCGACCTCGAGATCGGGGCGGCGAATCGTCTCCTGCTGGGCCGCAAACTCGGGAAATCCAAGCGCGAGATTCGCCGTTTCTTTGCTGTCCACGCGATTCATGATACCGTGACGCTTGATGCCCTCGATCGCGGTGGGGATTGCGGGACTGGGCCAGTTCGGCCGTAATCACCTGCGCGTCCTTCAAGATTTGCCTGGAGTTGAGATCGCGGCCGTCGCCGATACAGATCGCTCGAGGCTCGATGGCCTGAGTTTTCCAGCGTTCACGGACGCTCGGGAACTGATCGGGCGCTGCTCGGCCGCCGTCGTCGCCACGCCGACCTTAGCGCACGCCGATGTCGGTTGCGCGCTGCTTCAAGGCGGGGTTGATGTGCTGGTGGAGAAGCCAATTGCCCCCGACCTCACTTCGGCCGATCGTCTCATCCGCGCCGCCGCGGCAAACGGGCGCATTCTTCAGGTCGGGCACCTTGAACGGTTCAACCCAGGTGTTCGGGCTCTTCGTGGCGCGGCGACATTGCCTTTGTTTTTCGAGATCCACCGCATGAGTGTTTTCACTCCGCGCAGCCTCGACGTGGACGTAGTTCTGGATCTGATGATCCACGATATCGACGTTCTGCTGTCGCTCACAGGCGATGAACCGAACGAGATTCGTGCAGCCGGCATCCGCATTCTTTCAGAAAAGGTCGACATCGCAAACGTCCGTCTGGCGTTCGCGAACGGCTGCGTGGCCAACCTGACCGCCAGTCGCGTATCGGTCGAAAAGATACGCAAGGTCCGCGTATTTCAGCCCAACGAGTACATCTCACTCGACTATGCGCGTCAGGATGCGGCACGAGTGACAGTTCGCAATGGAGAAGCGCAGTTCGAGTCACTCCCCGTCACCGCGGCCGAACCGCTGCGCCTGCAGCTGGAGTCCTTCCTCGAATGCGTGCGAAACCGTCAGCGGCCCGAGGTTTCGGGTGAGGACGGGCGCAAGGCGCTGGCCGTCTGCCTGGAAATCACTGATACGATAGAGGCACACGGAGCGACCGTACGCCGCACCCTGGCCGAGCGCGAAGCAACCGCCGGAGGTGAATCTCCGTCCTGATATAAAGCCGCCGATGACGGACACTGCTGTCGATCCCCTGTCCGCTGCCCCGTTCGTACCCAGTTTTGCGTCGGTCCAGCCGCCTCGCAACCCAAAGTCGTGGACGGGAATCCTCGCCGCCTCCGCGGTGCTGCATGTTTTGTTTGTGATGACTGCGGGCCCGGCGCTGCGTAGTTCCGTCCCTCGGTATCGCGCTCCGCAGGTTGCCGTTGAGCCGCAGCGGCGAACGCAAGTCACTCCCCTGGTGGAGCCGCCGTTAACTGTGCTTACGCAGCGCGCACCAAACCAAGGTAAGGTGGCCGAAGAGTTCGATC
>DASQEG010000142.1:0-2027 GCA_035633775.1 Bryobacteraceae bacterium | reverse complement strand
CCCGGAAACAACCCCACTGGTGAGCTTCGCTCTGCTCCGAACGTGCTCATCGCATTTGCCATTCCACTACAGACTGGCCGAAGGCGAGTGTGTCACGCGCAAAAAGCCTGCCGCAACCGGTGGGCCCCTGCATTGATTTCTCTCGGTGCTCGCGCGCGGAGAGTTCAGGGTGTGATCCGAGCGGCCTGATGGAGGTCCCACCTCCGTATGCCAAAGGACTCCAACGATCTAGAATAGACCGTCACTATGCGCGTTAGCTTCTCGATGAACCCCTACTTCTTTGGATGTGTCCTGCTGCTCGTGTTCTGGGCCGTAGCGCTCGGCATCGTCTGGCTTCGCAGAGACCGCAGGAATCGCCACGAGTTCTGGTGGGGCAGTCTTGTGTGCAGCCTCCTTGGTTTCACCGAGCCGCTCTTCGTACCCGCATACTGGGACCCGCCGTCGATTCTTTCGTATGGACGCTGGGATTTCGAAAGCTTCGTCTTCTGCTTCGCCATCGGCGGGATATCTGCCGTAGCCCCGGAATGGCGGCTCTGGCGTCGCGTCTTTCAAGGCATGGATGCGCGCATCTGGCGCCTGGTCCGGGCGATCCTTGCGCCATTTCGCCAACTGACCGGAACCGACACACCATCCAGCGACGAGATCATCCTCACAGCGGAGGAAATGAGGCGTGAGAACGCTCTTTTGCTCGCCATCTTTCTCGGAAGCTTCGGCTTCACGGCCCATACGGGACTAAACGTCATCTATAACGCGGCGCTCGCGTCGGCTGCCATGGGTGTTTACATCGCGTGGCGGCGCCCACGGCTGAGATGGCAGGTTTGGTCCGGAGCGCTCCTGTTCCTGCTCATTTACACCGTCGTCCTGCAGGTCGTCGGACGTCTGTACCCGACCTTCTACGTCGATCACTGGAATCTCCGAGCGCTGTCAGGTATCTGGGTTTTCAACGCGCCTCTGGAAGAGTATCTGTTCGCGGCAACACTCGGCGCCTTCTGGGCCCCCCTTTACGAGGCATGGCGCAATGAGCGGCATACTCCGCACGTGCTGGCACTCGGAACGGAACTTGGCCCGCGTGCCCGGGCCCATTAAGTCAAGTAGACCGAGCGGAATAATCAGTGAGGACGGTGCGTGCGTGCGATACCCGCGGCGGACCGGCGGCAGTGCTATCGCAGCGCCATTGCCCCGCAGGGCTTCCATCGTCGGCAGCGAAGACGAATCTCGCCGGATCACCAGGTCTTTTGCAAGATCGGGGCAGCGATCGCGCGAGGCCCAAGGGAAAGACCAACGCCGGTCCGCCCCTCAAAACTCAGTCAGACCTCAGTAGATTCCGAGCGCGCTCTTCAGCATGGCGGCTGACACCGTATAGATCGACCAGTAAGTTTGGTAAGGACTGCTATACCTCGCGTCGAAGCGCTGGAAAGTGTCGTCGGCAGGGAAGTAATAAAATGCGTCGTCCCGGATATTGGTATCGCCTCCCTCATTCGGGATTCGTTTCATCAGAGCATAGAAGGCGTGCTGCTTTATAGGAAACTAACCCGGATAATGCAGAAGATTCCCGTTTACGACAGACCCCGGCAATGCCGAAGCGGCTGTTCCACTCAACGACAGACGATAATTATCTCCACCGTAGTAATTGTGAACGACGACATCGTCAAACGGGCCCTCGTTTGCCTGGGCCACTCGCACCTCCTCATATTGATCAAACATCTCTGTCGGCGTTGCGAATGCCATCCAAAATACCGTGTTGCCCTGTGGCGAAACTCGTGAGTCGACTCGTGCAAGCTGGCGAGTCGCATGGTTAAAGATCATAAGATCATCACGCCCGGCCCCGTCCGGGAAATCGGCAAACTTGCCGACTTGAATGCTGACCGCGCCGGACCATCCGATGGTGGCCAGGTGACCAGGCTCGAAATTTGCGGTGACGAACGTGCCGGACGCTGCCGTCAGACGATGAAAACGGTGGACGACAACGTTGAGGCCGGTCGTTGTCGATCGCGAGTAGCTCAGGATTTCGTCGTAACCGTTTCCGT
>DASQEG010000141.1:0-4411 GCA_035633775.1 Bryobacteraceae bacterium | reverse complement strand
GCGCCGAAGAACTGCTTCTGCACGTTGAACTTTGTATGAGTGTCCACACGCCACAGCTTCTTGCCTGTGGTCAAATCCAGGGCGTGAAGCACGCCTTCGGCTCCGAACGTGTAAACGCGTCCATCGGCGATGGCTGGCGTTCCGCGCGGACCTTCATCGAACCCGAAGTCATCGCGATAGGCAGTGGCGTATTCGAAGTTCCAAATCCGCTCGCCCGTCGCAGCATTCATGCACTCAACCGTTTCGCGACTGCCGTTACGGTGATGAAGGATCAACTTGTTCGAAGCTACGACAGGAGCGCTGAAACCTGCTCCTACTTCCTTTTTCCACGCGAGCTTCGCGCTCTTCAGCGTGATTGCAATGGGAGCAGTGCCGTTACGCTGCGGGCCCAGCAGCTGCGGCCAGTCGGCTCCAAACGCTACGATGACGAGGCCTAGCGCAGACCCTAAACGATGAGCTTGCGTACGATTTCTCCGTGTACTTCGATCCGGGTATTCCGATCGGCATTGCGTCGCCTTCGCGACCGGTCCATGGGACCATCGCGAAATTCTAACACTGCCGGATGATTGTTAACCGGAGTCGCGGGTCGATGCGTGTACGTTGAACTCGCTGGCAACTGAACGAGAGATCACTTCTTTCCGAAGGCGTACAGGTGCGTCTCCGTTCTCACGTAAATAGCGTTCTCGACCAGTGCGGGCGTTGCCAAAATTCCACTTTCCATCTTGTTTGTAGCCAGCACCGCTAATTTGTCACCGCCATCCAGCACGACGATTTCTCCATCGGAGGATGCGAAATACACCTTGTTGTCGGCCGCTACCGGCGAGGCATAGTAGTAGCCGAGCGCACCCAGACGCCCGCTGTACACCAGTTCGCCCGTGCGCGCCTTACGGCAGAAGACAATCCCGCCGTTCTGGACGGTATAGATGTGACCGTTGAAGTACAACGGGGAAGGGACGCCGGGAACTCCTTTCCGCTCCGACCACGCGACGTTCTCGCTGGCGATTTCCCCTTTCGTGCCTGGTCGAATCGCCATCACCCTTGCGGCGTTGTTGGCGTAGAGCTTCGCCGCACGCTCGGGATAGCGCTGTTCCGCCGCAGGATCCATGATGATGTCCGGAGCAGCGAAGAATACCATTCCGTCCCCTGTTACAGGCGTACTCTTGCCACAAGGTGGCAGTCCGCCAACCCACCATCGTTCCGAGCCATCCTCAAGGTTGTAGGCCATGAGACGCTGATTAGGCTTGAAATCGCCTCCGAGCACAAGAATCTCATCGACTCCATCGTGCCGCCAATGAACAGGGGTTGACCACCCGTACTGAAACAGCGAGCGATCCGTCTTCCAAACAGTGCTTCCATCTCGGCGATTGAGCGCAAGCAGGTACGCATCCTTCCCCTGGTGGTTGAGCACCAGCAGATCGCCGGCCACGATTGGCGAGGCAACGGCGCCGTACGGATTTTCGGGCATAGGAAGCCGCCGCTCCCACAGTTGCTTGCCGTTCAGGTCGTAGGCGAGCAGGCCGTACGATCCGAAGTAGACGTACACTCGGTGGCCATCTGTCACCGGCGTCGCACCCGCCGGGCTGCTGATGTCGTGAACCTTTTCGATTGTGTCGGCCGTCACACTCCGCTGCCACATGACCTTGCCGGTGCGCCGGTCGATGCACAAGGTGGTGAGGCGCCTGGTCGCAGTGTCGACCTCGGTCAGGAAGATGCGTTGGCCCCAAACGACGGGGGACGAGAGTCCCGCGCCCACAGGAATTTTCCAGAGGACCGCACGATCTGGACCGAAGTGAACGGGTGGCTTGCCCGCGCCGATGCCTGCCGAGTTTGAGCCTCTGAACTGCGGCCACTCCGCGGCTGCACCGATCAATGCGGTGCTCGCGAGCAGCGACACCACTGCAGCCACAACAGCCACTCGAATATTTCCTGTCACAATGCCCTCCCTGGCAGGCGCGACCCTACTGGCAGGGTATACGAGAAAAGCGCGGTGCGGTTATCCTTTTTGCCCGAGCAGAACGTTCTCACTTTGCCTCGACAGTTTGAAGAGCGGTTCGGTCGAAGCCGGAGGTTGACGGTACCTCAATCATTCCTCGCTCACACCTTCCCGCAATCTCTCTCTTAAGGATGTCCCTAATCTGCGGCCAAGTTCTCGGGAGCGCACGCGCAAGCTTGCCCCCGCCTCCGCCGTAAGGCTGCGCACGATTGAACTTACCGACTCTACGTCAGCCTGCGTCGGCACGCCGTGCTCCGAGATCCTGCCATCGCTGTGTTCCCGATGGACGATGCGCACCGGATCGGCGGCGCATGCTATGACGTTCTTCGGGGCTACGAAGTCACGAACTCTCGATTGGATGTGGCGGAGCAAGCCCGCGAGTTGGTCGGCATCGTAGGTATCCGCTTTGTTGAGTACGATCGCCACCGGCCGCCTGCGCCCTCGCAGGTCTCGCAAGTGACGGAACTCGGTAGCCGTGAGATCCTTGTCGCACACCATGAGGTAGACATCGGCTTCGGGCGCAGTGTCGGGCGGAGCGTCAATTACTTCCAGATCTCCCACCAGAGTTCGCAGCACTTCGCGCGTGGAGCCCGAGCGAGGGTCGACGGGAAATGCCGTTCCGAATACCGCATTGGCAACAGATGATTTGCCCGTAGAGGCCGATCCGACTGTAGCAATGCGTATCACCTGCTCCCGTCCGCGTGAATCTTCCGCGTGACTTCGTCGCGCAATTTCTCCAGTACGGAATCGTTCTCCGCGCTTTCCAGAATGCGCCGCACCACGGTCTTCGGGCCAGCATCGCCCCATGACGCACCGTGCTCAAGGTAGTACTTGGCGGCTTGCCCCACAATGTACGATCCGTAGCCGGCTGCAAGACCCTGGGGCAGAGCGGTAACGATTGTAGCGGCGCCCAACGAGGTCGCTTTCATGGCGTTCGCGACCAGGTGTGTGATCCACTCCCCGAGTGTCACCCAGCCAGCGGACATGAGGATCTCTCGTACCAGACCGCTGGCGTTACGGCGCGACATCGGGAGTCCATAGATATCCCCGAGCGTCACCACCATGGTCGTGTCGATAATCAGACCACCGCCGACGTCAAGGATGGGCACGGGGTTTGTTGCAACAGCGATGGCTTTTGTAACCACAAACGTCCAGATGGCGCGGTTCGCGTGCTTGTCGCGCAGCCGGACCTTAACAGACGCAAGGCGGTCGCTCGTATCGGCAGCATAGAGGGAGGCGTTCAGCGCGATCAAAGCCTTTCCCTCGCGATCGAGAACCTCCAGGATGCGGATCTTCAACTGCTCGACATCCGGCTTCGGCTTGCGCCATTCCGTGCGCGTGGAACCGTCGGCGTTCTCGAACACTACTTCACGCTCCAGCGGATCGGCCGCGGTCATCACAATGTCGTCGGCTCCGATGACATGCGGCAGGCGTTCCTGCCGAAGAACCTCCATGATGCGGGCGCGTTGATCCGGCGTGTACAGGTCCTTTTTGTTGAACACGAGGATCATCGGTTTATTGGCCGCGGCCAAGCCGGCCAGTGCGTCGAACTCGTGTGCATTCAGGTCCGCGTCGGTGACGAACAGGATGAGGTCCGCGGCTCGGCCGGCCTCGAGCGCAAGACCGGCTCGCCCCTGATCGTTCACTTCGTTGATTCCCGGCGTGTCCATCAGGACAAGCTGGCTCGAGCCGAGGCCGCGGATTGTATGGGGCACGCCCCAGCCCACGCGCCAGACTTCTTTGGTCCAGCCCCCACGCACGTTCACATCGGCGACGTACTCGCCCATCAGTGCATTGATCAGCGCCGATTTTCCGCTGCTGACCTCGCCGAAAACGGCGATGTCCACCCGGCCCGCTTCAAGCTTGCGAGCCATGTCTGAGAGTGAGTTCCACTCCCGGACGAGTTCTTCCCGCTCGTGCGGCTCGGCCGACTGGACGTGCGCGAGAGTGCGCGCTACAGTCTGCAGCGCGTCCTGGTAGTCACGTTCGTGATCAGCGGGCATTTTCGGCCCCTTTGTGTCCGAAGCGGCGGATCCCTTCCTGAACCAGTCGAGCGAGTTCGGAAGGCCGGGTCACCTCAGCCCACTGAGCTCGCGCCAACTCTGGCATCGCTCGCTCGGGATCGGTCATTTCGTTGCGGAAGTACTCGACGAACACCAGGCCGATCCAGCGTGTGACGAGCGCCTGCACCAATCCTTGCATGGCACCTCCGGCGATTGTGCCGACCCCGGGAATCGTCTTCAGCGATGAGGCGGCAAGTGTTGCAATCGCGGGTGTAGCAAGCGAAGCTCCAGCAGAGGTCATCAGGTTCTTGCCTGCCTGCGCCACCATCTCCCGAGCCGAGTCCAGGTCGATCTGCTGCCGGAAAACCCCTGCTATATCTATGACCATCTTGTAAGAGATTCCAAGTCCTGCGTC
>DASQEG010000140.1:0-5292 GCA_035633775.1 Bryobacteraceae bacterium | reverse complement strand
GCGATAACCCCAACCACAAGACCGAACAAGATCAAGCTGAGAAACGAAAGCATCTAGTCTCCTCCCGTGCTCTTACTCTCTTCGTGGAACCCGACTGTTTGTTCGGCTTCCCGGTGCGTCTGACGTTGCGCGCCGCGCACGGCCTTCTTAGGGCAATCGGCTTGCCAACCCCGGCGTTGCTGCAATTAGTGTCTCTGACTACTGTGCTTTCAGGAACTTAGAGCCAACGGCCAGCGTCAGAGCTTCTGAGAAGCCGCTTAGATCCAGGGATATGCCCGATGCAAGTTTTGCGGCAACGGTAAAATTTGCTGAACGACGTAACCATTTGGTGACTTCCACCTCCTTGCCAGCCGCCATACTGGCCACAATTCGGCGGTACAACATGTTGCGGGCGGGCGACCGCATCGGGATCGCTGTTTCGGCAGGGCTCGATTCGATGGCACTGCTGCGCGCGCTTGTCGAACTGCAGCCGCAGTTGCCGGTCGAGCTCGCGGTTGTTCACTATAACCACCGGCTGCGGGGAGAAGAGTCGGAAGAGGATCTCCGTTTTGTCAGCGCCGCAGCAGCATCGTTGGGGCTCACCTTGTTTTGCGCCTCTGCGGCGAGCGTTCCGGTCTCAGACATCGAACAGACCGCGCGAAACGATCGCTACGCATATTTCAACGAATTGATCGCGTCATCGCACGTTACCGCCGTCGCAACTGCACATACACGATCCGACCAGGCAGAGACCGTTCTGGGGCGCATTCTTCGCGGTTCCGGCGTCGCGGGAATGGCGGGAATCAGGCCGGCAACGCGGGAGCGCATCATTCGACCCCTGCTGGACTCGACGCGCACGGAGGTTGAGGAGTACGCGTCCTTGCGAGGCCTCCAGTGGCGCGAGGATTCCAGCAATGCTGACCCTCGATTTCTTCGCAACCGCATCCGCCGCGAGTTGCTGCCGCTTGCCTGCGAGATCGCCGGGGACGCCGTACCCGGGGTTCTCGCGAACACGGCAGCAGCAGCTCGTGACGAGGAGGACTACTGGGACCGAACGATTGGCCAAGTGTTCGCCGGATCGGTGCTCAGGGAACGAGGGCACTTCCTTGTCAGCGTGACGGTGCTCCGTGACCTGCATCCCGCGGTGGCGCGAAGACTGATCCGCCGGTGCCTCCTCGAGCTTCGGGGAGACTTACGGAGGGTAGACCTCCGGCACACCGACGCCATCCTGGATTTGGCACAGAAGACGGAGGGCCATGGGCGCGTGCTCGTGCCGGGAGCGGATGCGATGCGCTCGTTCGATCTGATTCGCATCGCCGTGCCGGAGCCGGGCGGCAGGTTCGCGCGCAGCTGGTGCCACCTTCTGCCGCCGGATCAGATTTTTCCGATTCGTCTACCGGCCGGTCCGGCCGCGTCTATCTGGATGGAAATGCGTAGCCTTCACGCATCTGAAATGTCGCCCGACAGCTATAATAAAGATCTGGACGAGATTGATTACGCGCGACTCCCGCGTCCTCTCGAGTGGAGGAATTGGCAGCCGGGAGACACCTTCGAGGTGCCGGGAAGGGGTAGTCAGCGTGTGAAAACGCTGTTTCAGGAAGGCCGGGTGCCGCTCTGGGAGCGCTCCACGTGGCCAGTGCTGGCCAGCGGCTCTGTAGTGATTTGGACGCGTCGCTGGGGGACAGCAGGCCCGTTCCTGGCTGGCCCGAACACAAGGGAGCGGCTGCGCCTCATGGAATCTCGATGCGAACCTGGTGGACCGAATGAATCGGAACTCCCCGGTCGAGCGTCGAAAGAGATAGATACAGATCCATTTCAGTCGCGGAAGACAGAAACGGGCTCGAACAGGGAGATCGAATGAATTCGAACGTCAAGCAGGCAGTGTTGTGGATCGTCCTGCTGTGTGTGGCAGCGCTCATCTGGGTGGTGGTCCGCTCAGGCCGCGGCGGCGCTGAACAGCAAGTCAGCTTCACCCAGTTCATGAATCAGGTGGAACAGGGTAAAGTGAAGTCCGTCGTTATCAGCGGTTACGACGTTAAAGGCCAGTACACCGACAGTCAGCGGCTGACCACCCGCGTCCCGCTCAATTACCCCGACCTTTACAAGTCGCTCCGCGATAAGAACGTCGATGTGGATATTCGCGAAGCCAGCTCGGGCAATCTGGTTTCCATTTTGATTAACGCGATACCGTTTGTCCTGCTGCTCGCTTTCTGGATTTTCATGATGCGCCAGATGCAAAGCGGCGGAAACAAGGCTTTGAGCTTTGGCAAAAGTCGGGCGCGGCTCCACTCCTCCCAGCAGAAAAAGGTCACGTTCAAAGATGTGGCAGGCGTAGAGGAAGCGAAGGAAGAGCTGCAGGAGATCATTGAATTTCTCCGTGAACCCGCAAAGTTTCAGAAGCTGGGCGGACGCATCCCGAAAGGTGTGCTGCTGATCGGGCCTCCCGGAACCGGCAAAACCCTGCTTGCCCGTGCCATCGCGGGTGAGGCAAACGTTCCCTTCTTCTCGATTTCAGGTTCCGACTTCGTGGAAATGTTTGTAGGCGTGGGTGCCAGCCGTGTTCGAGACCTTTTCGAACAGGGCAAGAAGAATGCTCCCTGCATCATCTTCATCGACGAAATCGACGCTGTCGGTCGTCACCGCGGAGCTGGACTCGGCGGTGGACACGACGAACGCGAGCAGACGCTCAACCAGTTGCTGGTCGAGATGGACGGGTTTGAATCGAACGAGGGCGTTATCCTTGTCGCCGCCACGAACCGCCCTGATGTGCTGGATCCGGCGCTGCTGCGCCCCGGTCGTTTCGATCGCCGGGTAGTCGTCGGCCGTCCTGACGTAAAAGGCCGCGAGATGATCCTGCGCGTGCACACGAAGAAAACGCCTTTGGGCGATGACGTAGAACTGGGCGTGATTGCGCGTGGAACCCCGGGGTTCGCGGGCGCAGATCTGGCGAACCTGGTCAACGAAGCTGCACTCATCGCCGCGCGCCAGAACCGGAAAGTCGTCACGCAGGCTGACTTCGAGCTCGCCAAAGACAAGGTCATCATGGGCGTGGAACGCAAGTCGCTCATGGTCAACGAAGATGAAAAGCGCAACACGGCGTATCATGAGGCCGGCCACGCGCTGGTCGCGATGGTAATTCCGCATGCCGATCCTCTTCACAAAGTCACGATCATCCCGCGCGGTATGGCACTCGGCGTCACGATGCAGTTGCCGATCGATGACAAGCACTCCTACAGCAAGGACTACCTGGAAGCGCAACTTGCGATTCTAATGGGAGGCCGCGTTGCGGAGGAGATGTTCATGCACCACATCACCACCGGCGCGGGCAACGACATCGAGCGAGCAACAGACCTGTCTCGCAAGATGGTATGCGAGTGGGGCATGAGCGAACTCGGACCGATGAGCTTCGGCAAGAAGGAAGAGCAGATCTTCCTCGGCCGTGAGATCGCACAGCATCGTGATTACAGCGAGGCCACCGCGATTGAGATCGATAAGCAGGTCCGTGGCCTCGTCGATTCCGGCTACCGTAAGGCTCGCCAGATCCTGGGTGACGGACGCGAAGCCATGGTTCGTATTGCAGAGGCCCTGCTCGAGCGCGAGGTGCTGGATGGAGCCGAAGTACGTGCGCTGATCGAGGGTACGAAGCTCGCTCCGCTGGCCGACGCCAAGCCCAAGAACACCGATGACGGCCGTGGTCAGGTGATCACGCCCGACGGCCCGATGCGTGTGCCGCCGCTGGAAGGCGGCAGCCCGGCTCCGGCCTAACTTCGCCGGCTACAATCGAAAGCGCCCATGGGCCGCATCCGCGTTCTCTCCGACGCTGTCGCAAATAAGATTGCGGCCGGGGAGGTCGTGGAGCGGCCCGCTTCCGTTGTGAAGGAGCTGCTCGAGAATTCGCTCGATGCAGGAGCGACGGACCTGCGTATTGAGGTCGAGAGCGGCGGCCGATCCCTCATCCGCATCGTCGACAACGGCTGCGGCATGCTGCGTGACGATGCGATGCTCGCCTTCGAGCGGCACGCCACCAGCAAGCTTCGCGATCCCTCCGATCTGCTGGCAATCTCAACGCTCGGGTTCCGCGGTGAAGCGCTGCCCTCAATTGCTTCCGTTTCACGGCTGGTTCTCGAAACCCGGTCGCGCGACGAGACGACCGGCAGCACCGTCGAGTTCGCCGGCGGTAAGATGCTCAGGTGCGACGAGTCTGCCTTGGCATCGGGTACTGTAATTACCGTCCGCGACCTCTTCTACAACGTCCCCGCAAGACGCAAGTTCCTGCGGAGCGAATCGACTGAGCTGGCGCACATTGCTTCCCTCGTCACGCACTACAGCCTTGCTCATCCGGACAAAGCCTTTGACCTGCGGCACGGCGCTAACCAACTGCTGTCGGTGACTCCCGTTGAAGGACTGCGTGACCGTGTGTATCAGGTCTTTGGCCCGCGCGTACTCGAAGATCTGTTGGACCTCGGGTTCTGTGAGCACACGCATCCGCCGCTTGCGGCCGAAGACGAGGATGCCGGCCGGGTATTCGGTCTTCGTGGGTTTATATCGCGCCCGCAGGTACAAAAGCTGAATCGGAATTCGATTTACCTGTTCGTCAATGGGCGACTCATCCGTGACAAGCTGCTTATGCACGCCTTAGGCGCGGCTTATCACAATCTCATGCCGCCGGCGTGCTATCCGTTTGCCCTCCTGTTCCTCGACCTCGACTGCGAGGAGGTCGACGTCAATGTGCACCCGTCGAAGACGGAAGTGCGATTTCGGCACGGCACCTGGGTGCACGACTTCGTCCGGGACACCCTCCGCGAGAAACTCACCGAGCACCGGCCTGCCCCGTCCGTCCCGCTGTCGACCAGTCCGCAACCGGCTGTGACCCTGCCCTACTCCGAGTTCACCGAGGCGATCGAGAACAGCCGCTTTTCGGCGGTGGGTGCCTCAGAGCCTGCCGCGCTGCCCGAGGAGCTACCGATCATCCAGCTTCGAAACGAGTCACCGCGTCCGGCTGCACCGGCCTCAACGTCTCTTCGGCTGCGAGTTCCGGATACGCACGGAGCCTTTCCCGAACATCTTGTTCACGAACCAGCGGGGATGCATGCCCTTGAGGATCTGCGTCCATTGGGCCAGTTGCATAACAGCTTTATCATCGCCGCCGGGCGGGATGGGCTTTGGATCATCGATCAGCATGTAGCTCACGAGCGTATTCTTTTCGAGCAGGTGCTGGACGCCCGGACACATGGCAAGATCGAGCAGCAGCAGCTGCTGATGCCAATTGTGCTGGAGATCACGGCGGCGCAGCAGCTGCAATATGCGCGGATT
>DASQEG010000139.1:0-10717 GCA_035633775.1 Bryobacteraceae bacterium | reverse complement strand
TGATTCCGAGGACTGTGCTGACTCCGTGGACTGTGCTGACTCCGTGGACTGTGCTGAGGGCGGGGACTGTCGTGCCTGCCGGGGCGGCGGCACGGCCTTCGGTGGCTCCGGCCGCCGCTGACCCGTCTTCCTGCTGTCCTTCTTTCGCGTGTCCGCTTTTCGAACGCGAGGCGCCGCTGGTGGCCGCTCAACCGGAGTGGTCCGGCTCCGAACCTCCTGCGGGACCGGGTCCTGCTCACGAGCCCCTTCTACCTTGGGAGCGGGCGCAGAAACAGCACGCGGCGTCACTGCTGCTGTGCCTGCCTGTTCCGGTTCGCCGCCGCCACGCGTAAGCAGGAACGTGAGGACGCCCCCTGCCGCGAAGCACGCCGCCATAGCGATCCAGCGCCGCGACCTGCCGGGTTGTTGCGTCGAAGCCGTTATCGGCGCGGGTGCGCGTGCAGGGACGGCTACGGGCACATGCAGAGGAATGACGGCAGCCTTTTCCGATGCTTCGCGTACTGGAGCGACCGGAACCGGAGCTGATTCCGTCCCGGCCCCACCTCTCATCCACGCCTGGAGCTCCAGAGGCTCACTCAACCATTCAAAGCCGGCTGCCGTTTGCATCCCGGCGCGAGCCTGCGGCCGCGTGCTTCTCGTTTGCTGAATGACTATGAATGCCGCCACATTACCGGTTGGAACGGCCCGCAACATGTATCCGCTTTGGTCGTCAAGATCCACTCCACTGTCGGTCCGGCTTCGGTACAGACCTACGATGGGACCCACTGTGTCGGCTTTCTCCATCGCGTACTGCACGTTCTCTTCGGTGGCGATAAACATCGGCCCCGATGCGTAATCGGAGTCAATCGGGACAAGCGCGTCGACGTAGACGCAACGCGGATCAACCTTGCCGATCAGCAGGCCGCTGATCTCAAGACCCCGGCGGGGCAGGGCATTGACGCCTTCGAGAACACGACCCGCCAACTCTCTGGCAACGTCGATGCTGACACGCAGTTCGGGCAGACCCTGCTGACCTGACGGCCAAAGCCGGTACTCGGGCGACTTAGCAGCAAGCACGTTGAACTCCTCAGAACAACAGACGGAGACCGAACTGGCCCTGCAGCGGCGTCCCCTGCTGACCCATTGTCGCCGGATCATAGGCACCGGTTGGCGTTCGAAGCCGCAGGAACCCGGGATTCACGGGTGCCATCTGCCCCGTCGGCAGTACACCGAGCCCGTACTGAAACGCAGGGTTATTCGCCAGCACCGAGGCGGGCAGGAAGCGTACGTTATCGAAGTTGAACAGGTTGAACGCTTCCGCGGAGAACTGCACCCGAACGGATTCAGTGATCGTGAAGCTCTTCAGCAGCCTCACGTCCACGGTCTTGTAGTCGAGATTGCGGAACGAGTTCCTCAGGAACGGCTGCCCTGGACGCTCCAGCGGCCGGTT
Organism: Bryobacteraceae bacterium; assembly: GCA_035633775.1. Classification (GTDB taxonomy): domain Bacteria; phylum Acidobacteriota; class Terriglobia; order Bryobacterales; family Bryobacteraceae; genus JAWXCM01. The sequence goes on along the minus strand of DASQEG010000139.1, from coordinate 9,288 downwards.
CCCACGCGCGTCGCTTAGCAGCTCCGACGTGTCCCCGCCCGTAGTGGGGTCTATCGGCAATCCGGACCGATAGCGGAACAGCGATGCGACATCAAAGCCCCATGGAGCCCGAAACAGCAGGTAACCGGATGCCGTGTGGCGAGCGTCGAGCGCGCTCCAGTTGTACTCGCGCGAAAGGTCAAACGGATTCTGGTAAGTGGTGCCGCTGATTGAACGCTCCATGTCGTCGTCCGACTTATTGAATCCAAGCGTGTAGTTCGCTGCGAGATCGAAGCGGGATCGGGTCCACTGAACGCGAACGGTCTGACCGGCATAACGGGACCGTGCGCTCGAGTCCCGCACAAGAACCTGCCCGACCTCGGGATTCGGACGCGACACTCCAGAGCGCAAACCGAAGAACGGACGAAGGCTGGCGTCGCCCGGGCGGACGAACGGCGCGGGTACGTTGTAGTCCACGTTCCGCGGCAGGTGCGAGGTGCCGACATAGTTGAACTGCGTGTCCACAAGCAGCCCCCGCGAGAGCTCATGCTGAACACCGAGCGAGAACTGCGTCGCACGCGGGTTGCGGAAGTTCTTGCCTGACGTGGTAACCACGTTTGACTGTGCAAATCTGTTGCCGCCGCCCGTGAGCCGCGTGATTGTTTCGGGCACCGTTACCAGGGGCAGATTGTTCAGGGGGCGACTGTTGAGGTCAATGCCGGCCGCAAGAAACTGCTGATACACCGTGCCGCGCGCTCCCGGTGACAGCTGGATGCTGAGATCGGACGGCGTGGTGCTGAAGCTGTCGAGCGCACCAGCGTACAGGATGAACGGATTCTGTGCGTAGAAGAGGCCCGCCTGTGCTCGAACGACGGTGCGTCCCGCACCGGGGCTCCAGGCGATGCCGGCGCGAGGAGCCCACTGGTGCAGATGATCGGAGATCTGAGTCGGATCGACGGAGCCGAGCGGGAATGCGAAGTTCCGGACGTTGTTCAGGAGGAACTCGTTGCCAGTGTCCGGTCTGGGATTCAGCTGACCCTCCCAGCGCAGCCCAACGTTGACCGTCAGATCGGGCCTGACGCGCCACGTGTCCTGTGCGAAGAAAGCCATCTGATGCGCTGCGTTCTCCATCGCGAGAATCCCAAGTTGTCGCCGATAGACAACGGAGTTGTCGTCAAAGCGATTGCCCGCGGCTCCTCCGGCCTGCGACAGTATGTTCAACGTGGCGTTCGGGTCTGGATTGGAGATCACGAAAGATCCGAACTGGTTGTCTCCGTACCACTGATAAAAGTCGATGTAGCTGTAGTCGGCGCCGAACTTCAGCGAGTGTGCACCGCGCAGCACTGTGAACGAGTCTGCGATCTGCAGCCGGCGATCACGCAAGCGATACGGCAGCAGCGGAGGCGTGCCGGCACTTCCGATGGAAGCAGCTTCCAGCAGCGGACTGCGCGCATTCGGGACGCGACGCCGGTGCTCGAACGAGTGCTGCACGCGGAGGTCATTCAACAGATCCGGGCGCAGCACTGACGTAAGCTGCCCGCCGATGGTGCGAACGGTTTCCCATTCAGTACCGTTAGCGTTTATAGCAAGGTTCGTCACCGGCGCCAGGCTGGACCCGAGCGCAGACGCGTTCAGCGCGTTGTTGCGGCTCCACTGGTAGCGCCCGGAGAGCAGATGCCGTCCGCCGAAGTGGTAGTCGCCGCGTCCGAGCACCGCAGTGGCGTCGTTCGTCTGTCGGAACGGCGTCTCGAGAGACCGGAAGTAATCATACGCCGCTGCGTTCTGTGACGTCCGCTGCACCGAATCCAGCACGTTGAATCTGACGTCGCGAGGAAAGCGCGCAAACTGCTGTTCCGCGGCACCGAAGAAGAACAGACGATCTCGTATCGCCGGACCACCTACCGCGCCGCCAAACTGCTGCTGGCGCTCCAGAGGCCGCTGCGCCAGAGGTGTATCCGCTGCGAACGCCTCGTCGCGCAACAAGTAGAAAGCCTCGCCATGGTAGACGTTCGTTCCCGAACGCGTAACAGCATTCAAAACGCCGCCACTCGAGCGGCCATACTCGGCCGAGTAGCCAGAGGTGACCGCCTGAAACTCGCGGATGGCGCTCTGTGGGACGGTGAACGCCGCGTTCGAGCGTTCGCCACCGCGTATGCCGCCGAGGAACGGCTCGTTATAGTCTGTGCCATCCAGCAGAATGTTGGAATTGACGCCGCGCTGACCGACGAAACTGAGCTGGCCCATTGTCTCGGGCTCCACCAGAACTGTTGGCGTAAGGGCAGCAAACTCCTGGAATCTGCGGCCGTTGATCGGAAGATCGCGGATCGCCTGAAAGGGCACGACCTGAGTCATCTCAGCGTCCGCAACGGAGAGGACGGAAGCCGTTGCCTGGACCGTCTCGGGGCCGCTCTGCACATTCATCGTAACGTTGACCTGTACAGACGCGCCGACCTGCACGGCGATGTTCTGTACGATCACGCCTACCGATCCCGACTCGACGCGAACTTCATAGGAAGCCGGCAACAGATACCCAATCCGGAATAGGCCATCCGTACTCGAGATCGCTTCGCGTTCCAGGCCGGATTCGGACTGAATGGCAAGTACTCTCGCGTTCGGTACTGGCGCTCCAGCGGTGTCGACTACTCTGCCCGTAATCGCGCCTTTGTTCGCGTCCACCTGGGCTAAACACATCAGGAAACTTACTAAGAAAGTTGTTATGAGGCGAGCCACGATCATGAGACCCCTTTCACTATGAAGCCAACGTGCATGTTACCAGCGTTACGATTCGAGACTGAGACATGGATTCTTTGCAAGACCAGGAGGAAAGCAACTAAGGTTTCATTACCTAACGGATAGTACCGCGGGTTCGGTGTATACAATCGCTGTTGGGAATCGTCAATGCTCGATACTGCAACTAATCTCAACCGGTGATCAGGAGGTGGCGTTTTGCGAAGGCGCTGTACCACGGGCGCGGCTCTGATTCTGGGATTTACGACTGTTCTGGCACAGGAACCCGTATTTCCCATAGGCTCTCTGAAAGGAATCCGACCGGTAGATCCACCCAATCTGGGCGACTTCGTGCGCGACCGAAAGCTCGCCGTGGTACTCGGAAAGGCGTTGTTCTGGGACATGCAGGCAGGCAGTGACGGCGTCCAGGCGTGTGCATCCTGCCACTACAGCGCTGGCGCTGACAACCGGGCGAGAAATCAAATTAGTCCAGCAGTTGGAAAATTGGGCGCGGACTGGCTCCCTGCGCCGGACCAGAGCTTCTCGGTCGGCGGCGGCCCAAATTATGAACTCAAACGGAGCGACTTTCCGTTTCACAAACTGCAGGACGTGAATAACCGGAACTCCGTGGTCCTGTCAGATAGTAACGCCGTTGTTTCCTCCCAGGGAGTTCACAGGGCTAAGTTCCTGCGAAGCTGCGAGGGCTGTCCGGCCGATGTCGTACAGGTGACGGCCGATCCCACATTCAACGTCAATGGTGTTAATGTGCGGCAGGTCCCGCACCGATCGACACCGTCGGTCATCAATGCCGCATTCAACTTTCGTCAGTACTGGGACGGGCGGGCTCAGGATGTCTTCAATGGCGTGAATGGCTGGGGAGACCGTGACCCTGACGCGAAAGTTCTGAAGGCTTCCGGCAAAACGCTTGCGGCTGTGCGCATCCGGCTCACTGGTTCCAGCCTTGCATCGCAGGCCGTCGGTCCGCCGCTGAATGACCTGGAAGCCTCGGCGCACGGGCGCTCATTCGCCGACATTGGTTCGCGACTGACGCCCGCCGGCAGACGTGATCGCGACATTCTTCGCAAGCTGAAGACCTCACGGCCGCTCGGAAAGCAGCTGGTTGCACCGGACGATAGCGTTCTGGGGCCTTACAGCGCGTTCCCACTTAGGGGACTCCACGGACGCGATGCCGGCTCTTACGAGGAGCTGATTCGGAAGACGTTCAAGCCCGAGTGGTGGGACTCGCCGTTGCGGGTTGTGGTTAGGCCCGACAAGACATTGCAGTTCCTGACTGAGAAGGAGGCAAAGCACGAGGACGAAGCGTACAGCCTCATGGAGTATAACTTCTCCCTGTTTTTCGGGATCGCGATTCAGTTGTACGAGTCGACCCTGATCAGCGATGACACTCCGTTCGACAGGTTTATGGCGGGCGATCAAGACGCATTGACGGCGGAGCAGAAAGCGGGTCTGGCGCTGTACTCCGACAACGTTAAGGTTCGCTGCATCAATTGCCATGGGGGCCCCGAACTGACTAACGCAGCAGCGTCGCTGGTACGAACGAAGACGGTTTTCCGGCGGTCCGGGAACCTCATCGACACAGGGTTCAATAACATCGGCCTCAGGCCGACGCGGGAGGACCGGGGTGTCGGCGGGAACGATCCCTTCGGCAAGCCGCTGGCGGAAGCTCGCATCTTTCGCAATCAGGACCGCGCCTATAACCAGCAATTCCATGGGACGCTGGCCGTCGACGGAGCTTTCAAGGCACCGGGGTTGCGAAACGTGGAGCTGACGGCGCCCTACTTCCACACCGGAAGTATGCTGACGTTACGGCAGGTGATCGACTTCTACAGCCGCGGCGGCGATTTCCAGCCTATCGACAACTCAGACGGGCCTTCCTCGCCCCTGAGCACGCTCAACCTGCAGGACGCGGAAAAAGAAAAGCTCGTCGCCTTCCTTAATGCTTTGACCGACGATCGGGTGAGATACCAGCGAGCGCCGTTCGACCACCCTGAACTGTTCGTACCCGATGGGCAGGTCCTGGACACACGATGGGTTCTCGACGACGGCACGGGACGCGCTGTGGACCGGATCAAACACATCGCTCCGGTGGGCCGTTACGGCTCGCTGCTCCCGGTCAAAGGCTTGCTGGACTAAATTCCCCTTGATTACCGAGAGAAGCTTGTTTATGCTTGTCTCGGTCGTCGAGGGGAGTTCATGAGCAAACCGTCCGATCTCTTACAGGGCACGTTGAACGTGCTCATTCTGAAAATCCTGCAACTTCAGCCCCTGCACGGTTGGGCTTTGAGCCAGCGACTGAAGCAGGTGTCGAACGATGTTCTGCAGGTAAGTGAAGGTTCACTCTACCCGGCCTTGCACAAGCTTGAGCAGGAAGGCTTTATCACGGCGGAGTGGAAGGCGACAGAAAACAACCGGCGCGCCAAGTTCTACTCGCTGACCCCCGTTGGACAGAAGCAACTGGCAAAAGACACCGCGGAATGGAGCCGGCTGTCGGCTGCAATTACGGGTGTGCTCCAGCTGAAGGAGGTGTAGTTCCGTGCCCCTTGCGCAGTGGACCTATAAGCTCCCGCTTCGCGTGCGATCGCTGTTCCGGCGGGGCCGGGTCGAACTTGAGCTTGATGAGGAGCTGCGCTTCCATGTTCAGTGTCAGACGGAAGCGAATATTGTGAAAGGGCTGCCGCCTGAAGAAGCGCGATACGCTGCGCTCCGGAGCGTAGGCAATACCGCGCTGATCAGTGAACAGACGCGGGACTGCTGGGGCTGGACTCTTCTCAATGGCGTGCTTCAGGACGTGCGTTATGCCTGCCGTCTGCTCGCCAGGAGCCCGGCGTTTACCCTGACTGCCATCCTCACGCTGGCGCTCGGGATTGGCGCCAGCACGGCAGTGTTCAGCGTTCTCGATTCGGTGGTGCTGCAGCCTTTGGCGTTCCGTGACAGTGGCAAGCTGGTGGCCCTGTGGGAGCGCGTAGCATTCCTTGGCCCTGACACGCTCGGACCCAATCCCCGTCACGTGGATGTCTGGAGCAAGCGCGGAAACTCGTTTCAGCAGATCGCCATTCTGCGCTATGGCGCGATTGGAGTAGCAACAGGATCGGATCACCCGCACGTTGTGGGCACTGTCATGTCGACGCCGAATCTGTTCGAGGTCCTGCAGGTACAGCCGCTGCTTGGCCGCACGCTGCGGCATTCCGACGGCGTCCCTGGCCAGGATACCGCAGCGGTCCTGACCTACGGGACGTGGCAGAGTCTCTTCGCCGGCGACCCGAACATAATCGGCAAGTCCATCCGGCTCGGGGACATCCCGCGGGAGATTGTGGGCGTGCTCCCGCCTGGCTTTCATTTCCCAAATCGAAATACGCTTCGACCTTTCACATCCAAACAGAAGCTGGTGGACGTGCCTGAGCCGGCGATCTTCGTGCCGGCGGCTGTGAAGCTTACCGACTTCAGCTGGAACGGCGAGTACGGCAACTGGATCGCACTGGCCAGGCTTAAACCTGCAGCCACTGTCGCCAGTGCGCAGGCGGAGCTCACGGCCATTCAGACTCAGCTTATGCGCGAGATCCCGGGGCGAGGTCGAACGGGCAGCCATGACTGGCTTCAAGCTTCCGTGCAGCCGATGCAGGAGGCCATGGTTGCGAACTCGCGCAGGATCCTATGGTTCCTGATGGCCGCGGTGCTCGGGCTCATGCTGATCGCCTGTGTGAATCTGGCGAACACGCAACTCGCGCGCATGTTTTGGCGGCAGAGGGAGACCAGTGTGCGGACGGCGCTCGGAGCGCCGAAATGGCGGCTCATGTGGAACGCACTTGTGGAGAACCTGCTGATCGCCATGGTCGCGGGAGTTGCTGGGGTTATTCTCGCAGCGCTCGTGCTGGAATCGCTGAAGCAGCAGGCGGGCATCGATCTGCCGCGTCTGGCTGAAGTTCGACTCAATCCAGGCGTGCTGGTGTTTGCGAGTGCCCTTACGCTGGTGACGACGTTCCTGGTGAGCGTCATTCCAACCCTGTATTTCCTGCGCTCCGATCCACAGAGAACACTGCAGCAGGCGAGCGGCCGGGCAAAAGCAAACCGGCATAGCCGAGGCCTGCACCGAGTTTTGGTGACCGTGCAGGTTTTTGGCTGCACGGCCCTGCTGTTTGTGACCGGCCTGTTCTCGAAAAACTTGCTCCAGTTGTCAAACCAGGAGATTGGATTCCGCACAACCGGGGCGGCATTCGCTCAGGTCAACTTGTCCGGTGCGTCCTACGGGTCGCACCAATCGCGGGTCGCGTTCATCGATGGCGTTCTGGAGAAGCTCCGGACGATTCCCGGGGTTGAGTCTGCTGGATACATCAGTGCGGCGCCGCTGGAAGGCGAATCCTGGCTGGAACCACTGGAGCGCCGGGACAAAGCTGTCGAGAATGCACCGCTTGTAAATGCGCGGTGGACCAGTCCGGGATATTTCGAGGCGATGGGCCACAAGCTGATTGCCGGTCGCTTTCTGGACGGTCGTGACCGGGAAACGGGGGGTGTCGTAATCTCAGAAGCGGAAGCAAAAGCCCTGTGGCCGAACGAGGACCCGATCGGGTCTGCGGTCCAGTTCATCGGACGCCAGTTGACAGTCGTTGGAGTCGTCGGGGATTCGCGGTCCACGTCGCTGAAGGCGCCACCTTCGCGGCTGGCCTGGGTGCATTATGTCCACCGAACACCCGCCACACTATTCTTCATTGCCCGGGCCAGGCAGTCAGGCGATATGCTCGCGGCGGCAATGCGCGACGCCATCTGGAGCTACGCTCCGGCGGTAGCGATTGCTCGCGCGCGAAGTCTGGATTCCCAGGTGAACCAGTCACTTGCGCCCGAACGTTTCCAGACGGCCGTCATCACAGGATTCGGAGCGTCTGCGCTGCTGATTGCGATGCTGGGAATTTACGGAGTGCTGAGTTACTCAGTCGCAACGCGGCGCCAGGAGATCGGAGTCCGGATGGCGGTAGGCGCCACCCCAGGCAGGATCTACAGCCTGACTTTGCGCGAGGTGGGTCTTCCTGTAATGATCGGGCTTGCTGCCGGACTCGCGGCCATTCTGGTTACTGGCCGACTCCTGAACACGCTTCTGTACGGTATGCAGGGCATCGACGGAACGGTCGTCGGAGGGGTGACTATTCTGTTTCTGATCTCATCATTGCTGGCAGCGTTCCTGCCGGCACGCCAGGCAGCGTCGGTGCACCCGATGGAGGCGCTTCGCTCGGAGTGATCGGACGATGATCCGCGCTCCGGGCACCACCTCTTACGGAGCCAGCGAACTATTGCTTTCGCTGGCCAATCGCGTAAAGGTGGCCGGTGGTGCGCATGAAGAGCTGTCCATCGGACACAGCCAGGGAGCTCAGCGTGTAGTCATTCATTGGGTTCTCAGACAGCACTTCAAACTTCGGACCCGCACGCATCACAATCGTGAGACCCTCTTCGCTGGTGATGTAGATTCTGCCGTCCGCCAGCACGGGGGAAGAGCTGTAGGTGCCAGGACGAATCCGCTGCCCGGCATAGACCTCGGCTCCGGTTCGCGCATCGAAGCAGTATGCAATGCCTTTGTCGTTGATGACGTACAACAGCTTTCCGTCTGTCACAGGTGTTGGTACGTCAGGGCCGTTCGGTGTCGCCCAGACCAGTTCAGGCTTCGCCGCTGCGGGACGAAAAGCCTGCAACGGCTTTATGCGGGTAGGCACATAGACCATGTCGCCATTGACCAGAGGAGATGCAATGATCCTGTTGAACGGATTGCCTTCGGGGTTCATGCCCCCACCGCGCCACAGCTCCTTGCCCGTATTCAGGTCATGCCCTGTGACGTAGTCACCGCCGGTGATGACAAGCTCGAGGCGCTTGTTGCGGGTCAGCAGGACGGGAGTTGTGTACGAGTCCGGTGACTCACGTTGTGCATCGGTCGGGCGTTCCTGCTTCCACAGGGTCTTGCCCGTCTTCCCATCGATTTTGAGCACGTAAGACGGATCGTCGGTGTGCATGCCGTGAAGCACCTGCACGTAAATCGCGCCCTGGTGCAGCAGCGGCGACGACCCGTAACCATGGTTCAATCCCCACTTCCCGTACTCCTGTTGCAGGTCACGGCTCCAAAGCTCCTTACCTGAGAAGTCGAAGGCTCGGAGATGTCCCGTTCCGGCGAGCACCCAAACTGTTGTGCCGTCGGTAACCGGCGAAGGCGAGGACATGTTGCCCTTGCGGACCTTGAAGTTGCTGGGTGACACCAGCTTCTTCCAAAGCGCCTGACCTTTTGTCCGTTCGATGCACCAGAGCTCAACCGTATCGGCGTTGCCGGTGCTTACGAAAATGCGGTCGCCCCAGACGATAGGCGTAGATCCGCTGGGACCGGGCATCGCGAGCTTCCATGCGACGTTTGTCGACTGATCCCACTGGACGGGCAAGCCGGTCTCGCTGCTGACGCCATTAAGGGTCGGGCCCCTCCACTGAGGCCAGTTTGCACCCAGCAGAGGTGCGACGACAGCAAGTGCAAGTGCAAAGGACCGCATAAGGCGCAATATATCAGCTACCACCGCTCACGGCTGCGGAGACCCTCGA
>DASQEG010000138.1:0-4548 GCA_035633775.1 Bryobacteraceae bacterium | reverse complement strand
TACGTGGCAGGCACCCAGGTCAGGCGGACGGAAGCATGCCGGGCAGGACATCTTTGCACGACGCGGAACTCCGGTCGTTGCTTCTGCCGATGGTATAGTCGTGCGCCTGGGCGGTGGGAGGCTGGGCGGCAATGCGGTTTTCGTTACCGGGCGCGGCGGGCGTACCTACTACTACGCACACCTGGACCGATACGCCGAAGGCATCGAGCCTGGCCGCTCCGTTCTACGCGGCGACGTACTCGGGTACGTAGGGGACACCGGCAATGCCAAAGGCACTCCCCCACACCTGCACTTCGGCGTCTATACCCTCACCGGCCCCGCCAATCCCCTGCCGCTCATCGAGCAGAGTGCGGATTAATCTGGTCCGGGCACGTCGCCAAAGCTGAAGCGCTCTACCTGAATCCGAGAATTACAGCGTTATAAACTGAAAAGCAACCTGCTGGAACTAAGGGGCATTCAAAAGCGCTTTGGTGGCGTGACCGCGCTCGCCGACGGCAATCTCGTCGTCCGTGGAGGTGAGGTGCACCTGCTCATGGGCGAGAACGGCGCGGGCAAATCCACCCTGATGAAAGTAGCGGCCGGCATGCATCAGGCCGACGGCGGCGAGATGCTCTGGCGCGGTGAGCGCGTTCGCTTCCGCACCCCAGCTGAGGCCGCAAGTCATGGCGTCGCGATGGTGCATCAGGAAAGCCTGCTGGCACCGCATTTGAGCGTTGCCGAGAACATCTTTCTGGGGCGGGAGCCTCGGGCCGCGGGAGGACGGGTTCGCCGCAGCACGATGCTGCAAAAGGCTGCAGAAGTGATTCGGTCACACAGCTTTCCGCTGCAGCCCGAATGGATGGCAGGCAAGCTCAGTCCCGCCCAGAAGCAGCTGATCGAGATCTGCCGCGCTGTGACGCACGGTTCCAGCCTGCTCATCTTCGACGAGCCGACCTCGTCGCTTTCTCATGCTGAGACAGTTGAAGTCTTCCGGACAGTCCAGCAGCTGAAGAGCCGTGGGATGGGCGTCATTTACATCACGCACCGGCTGGAGGAACTTCGATCGGTCGGTGACCGCGTCACTGTGCTGCGGGACGGCCGGACAGTTCACAGCGCTCCCATTGCGGAATTGTCAACCGATGAGATGATCCGTCACATGGTGGGCCGCGACGTCGCCGCTGTTTACAAGCGAACTCCGCTCCCACCCGGGGACGAGTTGCTGCGCGTTGAAAATCTCAATCGCGGCAAAGTGCTGTCGAACATCTCGCTGACCCTGCATGCGGGAGAGATCACCGGTATGGCAGGACTGATCGGAGCCGGTCGTACCGAGCTTTGCTGCGCGTTGTTCGGCCTGCATCCTGCCACATCGGGTCGTGTGCTGGTCTCGGGCAGGGAAGTGCATATTCGTAAGCCGGCTGATGCTGTCAAAGCAGGCATCGCTCTCATCCCCGAGGACCGCGGTCGCGCAGGCCTTGCTACGGGTCTTCCAGTCGCGCATAACGTCACGGCGGCAAGTCTCGGTCTGGTGAGCAAGCGCGGCGTACTCCGGCATAACGACGAGCGGGAGGTCACAGCCCGGTACGTGGAGCGGCTGCGCATCCGCTGTAAGTCTGGAATGCAGCGCGCAGGAACACTCAGCGGCGGTAATCAGCAGAAGGTGGTCATCTCCAAATGGCTCGCGCGCGGAGCCCGCATCTTCCTGTTCGACGAGCCGACGCGCGGTATTGACGTCGGTGCCAAGGCCGAGGTGTTCGAGGTCATGGATTCCCTCGCCAAAGGAGGAGCGGCGATTCTGATGGTGAGTTCCGAGCTGCCTGAGCTGACTCAGGTTGCCGATCGTATTCTCGTCATGCGCGAAGGGACGATTTCCGGAGAACTGCCCGGCGGTGCTGCTCAGGAAGAAATCATGCGTCTTGCGGCGCCGGAGGAACGTCGTTCATGATTCAACGGCTGTTGCCGTTTGTCACACTTGCCACGCTGTTCATAGCGCTTGCCATCGCTTCTCCGCACTTTCTTACTTCTACCAATCTTTCCAGCGTGGTCAGGCAGACTGCAGTCATCAACATCATGGCGCTCGGTATGACGCTGATCATCGTATCCGGCGGCATAGACCTTTCTGTCGGCGCCATTCTCGCGATGGCCGGGCTGCTGGGAACCATGGCGATGGAGGGTGGACAGCCAATTGGGGTCGGTCTTCTGATCGGCGTGGCGACCGGCGCCTTTTGGGGGCTGACGAACGGTGTTTTGACAACCAGGCTGAAGATCAACCCGTTTATCGTGACTCTGGGCACGCTTGGCATTGTCCGCGGCATCACCCTGATTATTTCGAACGGGCTCCCGGTTCATAACATTCCGCGCGGCTTCTCGTTTCTGGGCGAAGGCAACCTGTTGGGTGTACCTTTCGTGCTTTGGATTCTTCTGATCTGCGCCCTCGCGATGCACTTCATCATGGAGCACACTGTGCTCGGGCGTTACGCGTTTGCCATCGGCAGCAATGCCGAGGCCGCGTGGTACGCGGGCATACCGGTCTCGTTTTACACCACTGCGGTGTATTGCATCGGTGGGCTGCTTACGGGACTCGCCGGTATGATCGAAGCTTCGCGGCTGATGACCGGTCAGCCAACTGCAGGCCAGGGTTATGAGCTTCAGGCAATCGCGGCAGTAGTCATCGGCGGCGGCTCGTTGCGTGGCGGCGAGGGCAGCGTTACGGGAACTCTTGTCGGCGCTTTCATCATGGGGCTGCTCGCCAACGGCAGCGATCTGCTTGGAATCAGCCCGTATCTGCAACAGGCCATCATCGGCGCCGTGATCATCCTCGCGGTCAGCTTCGACGAAATCCGGAAACGTCGACCGGCCACCGCCTGAAGCTAACGCCGCTTACCGCCGTCCACGCTCCAGATTCCCGATCCCGAGGAAGCCATGTACAGGAACAGGAAGCAGTACAGGACTGCGAGTTCGCCCTGATTCAGGGTCGGCAGCAGACCACGTCCCGCGTGGCCCAGAAAGTAAGCAAATGCCATCTGGCCGCTCGCAAGGAAAGCTGCGTAACTGGTGCGGAAACCAGCAGCGATCATCAGCCCGCATACAAGTTCGATGACACCAGCGACACCGTATCTTGTCGCAAGCGGGACCGTGGTTCCGTCCCCGGGTAACCCGAACAGCTTCTGACTGCCATGCATGGCAAACATCAAGCCAGAGATGATGCGCAGCACTGCATAGGTGTGAGCAGAATACCTGCCAAGGAGTTCACGAGCCATTCCTCTCAATATAGTGGGAATGCTTGTACCAGAACCAGCCCTTGCGTGAATTCAAAGGTTCAGGCCTTGTTGCCGCCGGCCGGAGTAAGGGCGACCAGCGTTCGCACGCCCGCCGCATCGGGGAGGTTCGACGTCTCGACGACTTTGGCCTTAAGCTTCGCCTTGCGCAACTCCGGTACGGCATCCGCGATCTCCGCTTCTGCGTCCGGCCCCTTATAAAGAAGTGCGACGGATCCGTTCCGGATGGCTGAAGCGAACACCGCAGCGAAGCGGCCGATGGGCGCCACAGCGCGGGCGGTGATCAGGCCCGGCCGCATTGTTACGAGGATTTCCTCTGCTCGCCTCGAAAGTACTTCGACGTTCCTCAGTCCAAGTTCGTCGACTGCCGACTCCACGAAGCGAGCCTTCTTGCCGATCGACTCCGCCAGCGTGAACCGTATCCCCGGAAGCACCAGCGCTAGCGGGATGCCCGGGAAGCCGGCGCCAGTTCCTGCATCGACGATATGCTTCGTTCCCGCGAAATGGCGCCAGGGAAGAACACTGTCGACCACGTGTTTGATAGCCGCCTCACGGGGGCTGAGGATTCGCGTGAGATTGAATTGCCGGTTCGCCTCCTCTACAAGGCGAAGGTGGCGCGCGCCCAGGTCGACAACCCGTTGCCTCTCCGGCAAATCCTGAGGCAGCAGTTCATCCAGTTCACGTCTGAACTCCACGACTTGATCATGACATTGGGAGATTGGGCGCGAGTTTTTCCGTAACTTTGGACGCCTGCTTTCGTAATCACATTCAATGCTGCAAAACCTGAAGTTCGCGCTTCGGACCTTCGCCCGGTCTCCCATGTTCACCACCATTGCGGTGTTGTCACTGGCCCTCGGCATTGGCGCCAATACTGCGATCTTCACGCTCATCGATCAGCTTATGCTCCGCCAGCTTCCGGTGAAAGATCCGGAACAGCTCGTGATGTTGTGGACCTCGGGTCCGCATATGGGCAGCAATCGCGGGCAGCGGGCCGCTTCCTATCCCATGTATCAGGACGTCGGCGCCAGGGGCGAGGCGTTCTCATACGTGTTCTGCCGCTTCATCACACCAATGTCCATCTCGTCCGGCAATCAAACCGAACGGGTGATTGGCGAGCTGGTATCGGGGAACTTCTTTGAAGCCCTCGGGGTGCAGCCTGCCCTCGGTCGCGTCCTCAACTCGGGCCAGGATGACCGCCAGTACAAGGCGCACCCGGTAGTGGTGCTCAGCCACGATTACTGGGTCAGCCGATTCGCTGCCAACCCGAAGGTGCTTGGCCAGAAGATGCTGGTCA
>DASQEG010000137.1:0-3401 GCA_035633775.1 Bryobacteraceae bacterium | reverse complement strand
CGTGTCATTGGTGATCTCCGTCCCAGGCAACGGCGCGCCTGCTGGTGGATTGCTAGCGCTAAACCGGAACACAGCGCGCTCGGAGCCGCCCACTCGAAAGTTCATCTCGAAGCTCTCGACCTCGAACCCATCTGCCTCCGCGAACCAGCGCCGTTTCTGGGCCGGGTCGGCCCAGGCTTCGAAGACGCGGCTGGGCGTGGCTGGATACTCGCGTTCGATGCTAAAGGTCGCGTGAGTGACGGTGCGCTGCGTCAGTGAACCTTCGGTTGCTGAAGATACTTTAGTCATTACTTAAGCATGCGGCACGCGGTGCTCGATTGTAAAGTCCTGACTTAAGTTTTCGGCCTCGCGATCGCGGCCACCTGCGCCCCGACAGCACGCATGTAGTCGGCAGGCGCGAGCAGGATTTGCAGGCCTCGTGCCCCGGCCGAGACGCTGATCACGTCGCAGCTGCCGGCAGTCGTATCGATGTAAACCGGATACTCCTTACGACACGCCAGTGCGGTCACGGCACCACGGATGTACCCTGTCGTGGCCTGGACTTCCTTGAGCGGCAGCATCTCAGTTTTCCGATCGCCCGTTGCCAAAGCAAGCGCCTTCAGGTCCAACTCAGCATCGCCAGGAATCACGGCCAGGCAGATGCCGTTGCGGTCGCCCCGGACAGCCAGCGTTTTGAACACCTGTCGCGCCGGAAGTCCTATTTTTCCCGCTACAGTTTCGGCCGACAAGTCGCGTGGATCGACGGTGTACTCCCGAAGGTGGTGGACTACTCCAATCTGTTCCAGCACCCTCACCGCATTCGTGCGTCCCGCCATTAAGAGGAAGCTCCTGGACGTTTCACCTTTTCTTCCCCAACTCACTGCTGCCGCTGAAGATACTGGAGAAATTCTCTTGCAAGAACGAACGTAGCATGCAAAGATCTACATTGTGGTCGGTTAGTGGTGGCTTTGGGGTGCAAAGGTGGCGGAGCAGGATCAGCTCGGCGGCGTACGACGTCCTCGCGGAATGTACAGTTCCCGCGTGGACGAAAAGGGCCGTTTGAAGCTGCCTGAAGATATTCGCCGGTACTTGCAGGACACCGGTAACACCGACGTATTCATAACGAGTTTTGATGGTCGCACGGCTCTGATCTACCCCATTCCGTTGTGGGAGGAAGCCGAGCGGCTGCTGGAGAACCCGGGCCCGAATGCCAAGGCTGGCAAGGTGCTGTGGTTCAAGTCGCAAAAGTATGGCGGTGATGCGCAGATCGATTCGATGGGTCGACTGCTGATGCCTGCCACATTGCGGCGGGAGATGGAAGTGGAAAATCAGCCCGTGCAGATGGCATTCTTTCGCGGGCATCTGGAAGTTTACGGGTCGAAGCAGTTCGAAGCTCTCGATACAGCGGAAGAAAACACGGACGCACTGCTGGACACGTTCGTGGAGATGGGGCTGCGGTAGTCGCAGTATGTATGCAGCACTTTCCGGTTCTGCTGGCCGAGTCGCTCGAGTATCTCGCGATTGAGCCTGCGGGGACGTACGTGGACGCGACAACCGGACTGGGCGGGCATACGGGAGCGATCGCAGCGAGGCTGTCGACAGGTGTGGTGTTCGCGGCCGATCGGGATCCGGAGTCGATCGAGATCTCAAAGCGCAACACAGCAGCGCATGCGGAGAGGATCCGCTACGTGCATTCGAGGTTTTCGGGTTTGCAGAAGGCTCTGCAGGCGGCAGGTGCGGTTCCTGCTGATGGGTTGCTTGCGGATCTGGGTGTTAGTCGATATCAGCTGACGGAGCCCGGGCGGGGCTTCTCGCTGATGTCCGCCGGACCGGTGGACATGCGCATGGATCGGAGTTCCGGCGAACCAGCGGGCGAACTGCTGAACTACGCTGCCGAGCGCGAGCTTGCGGATTTGATCTTTCAACTCGGAGAAGAAAGGAGGAGCCGGAGAATTGCAAGAGCCATCGTTCGCGCGCGGCCTATTCGGGACACACTGCATCTGGCAGAGGTCATCGAGTCGGCCGTGCCGCGGAGCGGTGCTATCCATCCGGCTACCCGAACTTTCATGGCTCTGAGAATTGCGGTTAACGAAGAACAGGCGGAACTGGACGCTCTGCTGGCAGCCGCGCCCGAGATTGTAAAGCCGGGTGGGCGCTTTGTGGTGCTGACGTTCATGTCCACGGAAGACCGGGCGGTAAAGCAGGCGTTTCAAAGAATGGCGCGGGACGGCAGGGCAAACATCCTGACCAGGCATGTGGTTCCGCCGTCCGATGAGGAAGTGCGCAGCAATCCTCCATCGCGAAGCGCCAAGCTGCGAGCAGTTGAAATGAAGTAAGCGGGAAGAAAGATCAGATCGGCGGGGAAGAACATGGCAACGCTGGCGAATATTTTTAATCAGTTTATGGGTGCCCGGGCGCTGGAAGCCGAATGCGCTTCCGGAGTTGCCCAGTGCGATGATTTCAGACTGCGGTCGCTGCCCAACGAGGATATCTTCGTGTGGGTTAAGCGTATAGATAACTCTCGTGTACTTCGTCAGGCCGATCCGAAGCAGCGCGTGCAGGACTGGAAGCTAATTGGAAAGGCCAGTTTCGCGGGCGCCGCGCTCGTACTCCTGCTGTTACCGACTGCATGGAATTACATGGCCGGTTATGAGCTCAACCGGCTGAAATCACAGAATGACCTGCTGGCGAAGGAACAGGCGCGCCTTGAGTTGACCGAAGCCAACATCGTTAGCGCGCGTAATCTGGACAAGCTCGCGGAGGACTTTGTCGCTCCCACTGCTGACCAGACGCACTACCTTCCCGCGGCTGACACCTCTCTCGCAATGAACCAGCGCCGATAGCCAGGGTGGTTTCATTGGATCCGCGCGCGGAGAACCTGGCTCTTAACCGACTCAGAATCTTCGCGCGCATTATTTTTGTCTGGGCTGTCGTCATTGTCCTCCGTCTAATCCAGCTACAGGTCGTCGATCACTCCCACTATCAGAGACTGGCCGAAAACCAGCAGCAACGGACGCTGGAGTTACCGGCGCGTCGCGGCACCATTACCGATCGCAATGGTATGCCGCTCGCTATCAGCGTTCCCGTCGAAAGCGTCTGCATCAACCCTCTAAAGGTCAAGGACAGCACCATTGCTGCCCGCATCCTTTCCAACGTTCTGAAGCTGGATGAAAATCAGCTCCTCAGCAGGATCACGACCGCAAAGGAAGCGGGCCGCGGATTCCTATGGATCGAGCGGAAAGTAACGGACGAGGAAGCGGCGCGGCTCCGGGCGCACCAACTCGAATGGCTGGAGTTCCGAGGCGAGAGCACCCGTTCGTATCCGAAGGGCGAACTCGCTGCTCATCTCCTCGGCGGAGTCGACTTCCAGGAGCGTGGAAACGCTGGCATCGAGCAGTCGATGGATGAGTTACTGCGCGGTA
>DASQEG010000136.1:0-3366 GCA_035633775.1 Bryobacteraceae bacterium | reverse complement strand
CGCAGGTTTGGGATCGAACGAATCAACGTGCGATACGCCTCCGGTCATGAAGAGAAAGATGACGCGCTTTGCCTTGCCCCCAAAGTGAGGTGCCGTCGGTGCAAGCGGGTCGGTCGATTCCGCGAGCAGTTCCGAAACCATAGCGGGAAATAGTGCTGACCCTGCAAACAACGGGTGAAGGAGCTGTCTTCGGTTCGGGTTCATCTTTCAATCCACATAGAAGAATTCGTTGCTGCTCAACAGCACGCGCATAAGTCCGGTCCATGCTGCACGAGTCCGCGCATCAACCGGCATGTCCGATGTCAGCAGCGGTTTATCGCGGGCAAGGAAGTCCAAGGCCATCCTGTGTTCAGCGGCGCTCGGCGTCCTCCCGTACAGGAGCCGGAAAGCAAGCCGTATGCGGTTGGCCGACGTCTCCTCCGATACCGCTACGCGCGCAGCCAGTGCTCCAGCCTGCTCCTCGACGAAAGAGTTGTTCATCATATAGAGGGCCTGAAGGGCACTGTTGTTCGCGACACGGACAGGCGTGGAGTTGTTCGCGTCCGCCCCGTCGAACAGCTCAAGATACGGATTGGGGCGGAATCGCTGCTGAAGCTGATACACGCTGCGCTTTTTGTTCGCGAGCTTCTGGAAATCAGCGACGAACGGATTGTGCTGAGTCAGCGTATAAGTCGCGCGTGGGCCGAAGGCGTGTGGACCGGCAGGCGTTGTATCAAGCTCGCCAGTGGCGGCGAGTATGGAGTCACGGATTTCTTCTGCTGACAAACGTCGTCTGTCGAAGCGCCAGTAGTACTCGTTCTTGACGTCCTTTAACGCATTCGCTTCATGATGGCCGGACGCCGTGGCATATGTGCGGCTCAGGACGATCTCACGATGGAGCTTCTTGATGCTCCAACCGCTGTCGATGAACGACGAGGCAAGGTAGTCCAGCAGCTCAGGGTGGCTTGGCGCCTCGCCGCGCTTGCCGAAATCGTTTGGGCTATTCACCAGTCCGCGGCCGAAGTGCCACAGCCACACGCGATTGACCATCACCCGCGCAGTCAGCGGGTTCTTCGGGTCGGTAATCCAGTTTGCCAGCAGATCGCGGCCGCTCCCCGTGTGATCCGCTGGTATCTTCTGTCCACCGAGGATCTGCAGAAAGCCTCGCGGAGCCTCCGGCCCCAGCGTCTTCGGATCCCCTTTCACCATCACCCGAGCGTTCTGAGGTTTGTCGTCGCGTACCGCGTAGATCATCGGGATGTCCGGCCACGTCTGGCGGAGCTTCGAGAGCTCAACAGAGGCTTCGAGAAACTTAAGCTTGTCTTCCTTTCCGCCCTTCTTGACGGTACGGAACGCCTCCACCATCTGCGCCTGCATTTTGTCGAGCCGTTCCTGATCGGCTGCTTTCAATGCCGCGAAACCATCGAGGTATTGATGGTGCTCAAGGCCCGGGAACGGGTACTTCGTGCTGTTCAGGACTCCGGCAATTGCGTAATAGTCCTTAGTAGGAATGGGATCAAACTTATGGTCGTGGCAGCGGGCGCATCCGGTTGTTAATCCGAGCAGGGCCTTGCCCATGTTCTCGATGGTGTCGTCAACAGTGAGGTAGAACTCACGGTCTGTCTGCCCAAACCGGCGCGACGCACCCAGGTAGCCTGTCGCGATCAGCTTTTCGGCCCGGTCTTCGTCGTCCTTGTGTTTCATCAGATCGCCTGCGATCTGCTCCCGAACAAACTGATCGAACGGTTTGTCCTCCTGAAAGGCACGAATAACGTAATTGCGATACCGGTACATCTCAGGTACTGGATAGTCCGATGCGTCGCCCGCAGTATCCGCGTAGCGCACGACGTCAAGCCAGTGCCGGCCCCAGTGTTCGCCGTAGCGAGGTGAGGTCAGCAGCCTGTCAACGACCGTTTCCAGGGCCCGCGAGGACTTATCTGCCACAAAAGCATCCACCTCTTCCGGAGTCGGTGGCATGCCGGTCAGATCGTAAGTAACTCGCCGGAGCAGGGCCCGCCGGGAGGCTCGCTGGAGCGGCACAAGACCCTTGTCATCCAGCTTTGACTTGATAAATCTGTCTACCGCCGTGCGGCTCCACTCAGGTGCAGTGACGACCGGAGGCTCAAGCCTTTTCAACGGCTGGTAGGCCCAGTGCCGCCGTTCGGCGTCCCAGTCGTACGCGGCCTTCTCCACGATGGGTGCAGAGCCGGTCCGCGGGTCCGGAGCGCCCATCTTCACCCATTCAATGAATGCATCCACCTGCTCCCTCGGCAACGGTTTGCCCGGGGGCATCTTCAGGTCCTTGTGCGCGTGCTGGATGGCTTTAACGACGAGGCTCTCCTCAGGCTTGCCCGGGACCACGCCCGGAGCGCCGGATTTGCCGCCGCGCAGCAGCCCGTCTTTCGTGTCAGCGTAGAAGTCGCCCTGTGCCGCCTTGAGCTTTGAACTATGACACCCGTAGCACCGCGTGGCCAGCACCGGACGGATATGTTTTTCAAAGTAGTCGGTGCCCTCGTCTGCAGCGAGGGCGAACATGCAAACGAGCAGACACACGAGTAATCGGCAGCACGCGGCCATGTCTCGATGATAGCGGCTTTTAACCTTTCGAAGGGCACCGCCGCAGTCGCTCCCCTACAATGAAACTCAATGCGGGAGGCGTCAGTTTCGCTTGAGAGCGCGATCTTCTTTGAGACACCGGAACAGATCTACCAGCGGGTGTTCCGGCTGGTCCGGCCCCGTACGCCGGTCCCGCAAGTCTCGGTGGCATACTGCGAGTTTGCAAACGCCAACAGCACGATTCGCCTGCGCGACGGCGTACTCGAAGTGAAGGTCACGGATCTGTTACGGAACGCGCCTCCTCCGGTCACTGAGGCACTGGCCTGGATTCTGCTTTGCAAGCTCTATCGCAAACCAGTTCCCCGGGCTTGCAATCATCGCTACCGGGTCTATCTGAATCGTCGGGATGTACGGCAGCAGATGGAGCGCATCAAGCGCGAACGTGGACGCAAGCAGATTGTGGGGCCGCAGGGTGGCACATGGGATCTTCAGTCGATCTTTGAGGACCTGAACGTCAGGTTCTTCGGCGGAATGATGGCTCGTCCGGAACTCGGGTGGAGTCGCAGGCCCTCAAGAACGACTCTCGGGCACTATGACCCCAGCCACCACGCGATTGTACTTTCGAGTATTCTCGACCGGCCGGAAGTGCCACGGCTCGCGGTTGAGTACGTCATGTTCCACGAGATGCTCCACCTGCGATTTCCTGTAGACCACCGGGGAGCGCGCCGGTGCGTTCATACTCCGGAGTTTAAGGCTGCGGAACGAAACTTTCCCGGGATCGACGAAGCACGCGAGATGTTGAAGCGCATCTAGTTGATGCGCTGTTAATAA
>DASQEG010000135.1:0-3854 GCA_035633775.1 Bryobacteraceae bacterium | reverse complement strand
CCGACGGCCGGTTCGCTACATCTGATGGCAAGGCGCACATCAGCGCCCCGGAGCTTCCGGACACCATGAGACAGCCGGGCACGTTTCACGTTTCTACGCGCCGTGGCAAGCAGTTCAACACCATGATCCATGCTGAAGTGGATCCGCTCACAGGAGCTGCTCGGGATGCGGTGCTAATGAGTGCCGACGATGCCGCAGCTCTGCATCTGCAGCATGGTGATGCGGTGCGACTGACGTCGGAACAAGGCAGCTACGAAGGCCGGGTACACCTGGCGCCAATCGCCAGCGGGAACCTGCAGGTGCACTGGCCCGAGGGCAACGTGCTGCTGTCCAGCAATCGTTGTGACGCAAGCTCCTTCTGCCCGGATTACAACGCGACCGTACTTGTGGAACGCGTGTGAGCCAGACGTTCCGGACGCGTGTCCTGCGGTTCAGCGGTGATGCCGAACCGCAGGAGCTTACCGACGAACTCGCCGTCGAGGAGCCTCTCGAGATCCGAATCGGAGGGCAGCCCGTGAGCGTCACGATGAGGACGCCCGGGAACGACCTTGAGCTGGCGGCAGGGCTGCTGGTGAGCGAAGGAATCATTCCTCCCCAGGTGAAGCCACTGCTTCGGCAGGAAGGGCCCAACATCGTCAACCTGGCGTCCAACCCCGAGGCGTCCGACGCGGTCTGGCGGCTGCAGCGAGTGTCAATTTCCAACGCCAGCTGTGGTGTCTGCGGCAAGGCTTCGCTCGATCGCATCCGTCGCGAGTTCGCACCGCTCACCGACAATCTCGTGATGCAGCGTCCGACGATTGCTCGGATCGTTTCGGCGCTGGAAGCGGCCCAGCCGGCGTTCGTGCGCACGGGTGGCATTCATGCCGCCGGCCTGTTCAGCGCCTCCGGTGAGGTACTCGTCGTTCATGAAGACATCGGCCGGCACAACGCGGTGGATAAGTGCGTCGGCCATGCCATGCTCCGCCGTCTCCTGCCTCTGTCGTCCTTCGCCCTCGCTGTAAGCGGCCGGGCTTCGTTTGAGATTGTGCAGAAGGCCGTTGCTGCGGGAATACCGATCATCGCCGCAGTGTCTGCCCCGTCAAGCCTGGCTGTGGAAGTCGCGGAAGAGTCAGGGCTCACACTGGCCGGCTTCGTGCGACCGGGCCGATGTAACGTGTACACGCATCCTCATCGCCTGGTGGGTTGACCAAAGGGTCGGCTCTGTGCGCCTTCCAATGACGATGGGTTCTGCTTGCGGAGCTCGGCGGCGAACTTCTTGTGCCTCGCGGCTCCTGCTTCATCACCCTCGCGGAACAGAATTTGCGCCAGCATGAGGTGTGGCTGCGCGTGTTTGGGATCGCGTTCAAGCGCCTGTGTCAATTCGTGCTTCGCGGCGTCCGCGTTCCCGGTAGCCAACAGCGCCCGGGCAAGTGCGAGGCGTGCCGCGGTGTACTCGGGCCGCACCTCGACGGCGCGGCGGAGTGGCGCGCTCGCCGCCCCGGCGCGGTTCGTAGACAGCAGCAGTTCACCGTAGAAGAATTGGGCTTCTTCGCTGGCCTGTGGGTGCTGGGCGGCGCGAGCGAGCAGCGGCTCTGCCTCCCCGGCGCGGCCGTTCCTGTACAGCGCATACCCATGCTCGAAGAACGCTGAATCCGGATGCAGCGCTGCGAACTTCGTCGCGAGAGTGAGCGCTCGCATGTGGTCGAGGGCATCGTGCCAGCTGCGAATCGCAAGTTGCCATGACGCTTTGTCGGCCGGGTCAAGTGACTTCTCGGCCATTTCTGCGGCTTCGCGGAAGTAACTGCCTTTGCGGTACTCGAGTGCCATGATGCGCATCAGCTTGCGGTTGCCAGCCTGGAGGGCAAGTGCGTGCCGCCAGGCGACGATTGCTTCGTCGACCTGGCCGAGTTGTGAGCGCACCACGCCTAGCAGGTATGCTGCATTGAAGTCTTTCGGGTTCACTTCAGACGCGCTGGCCAGCAGCGGTTCTGCTTCTCGAAAACGTTTGTTCCGATAGTTCAGATACCCAAGGTTGAACGCGGCTGAGAACGTCTTTGGATTGACCGCAAGCGCCTGCTGCCACAACCTGGCGGCTTCCGATTCATCCCCTGCCTGAGCGCGTTCGAGCGCACGCGCGGACAGAGTCTCGGCGTCAGCGGAGAGAAGCAGGAATGCGAGTGCAATCGTCATTGCTCCACCAGCGTGGTCACCCTGTTCGACTTGACGCCACGGAAGGACTGTGTCGCACCGGACGGCCAGCGCAGAAGCACCTCGTCAACCTGTGCCTCGCCGAGACCGAAGTGCAGGCGCAGACCGTTGCTCGACAGATAGCTCGACTGGCTGGTGACGACCGCAGTCTGGCGTCGATTTCCGGCCACCACCGTCACCGTGGCTCCAATCGCGCTGCGATTGGACGTGGTGCCTTGAACGTTGAACTGAACCCAGTTTCGGGCTGGCTTTAGATCGTTGCGCAGCAGTGACGGCGGTCCGCCCATGTTCATGATGAGGACATCAACGTCGCCATCGTTATCGAAGTCGCCGAAAGCGGCGCCACGGCTGGAGTGCTGCGCGGCGATGCCGGCGCCGCCCTGAGACGAGACATCTTCGAATCTGCCCTCGCCCAGGTTGCGGAAGAGGATTCGCGGGCCCGCCCAGGGCTCGCCAGTGATATTGGTGAAGACGTGACCGGAGACCTGGAACAGGTCACGGAGCCCATCGTTATCGAAGTCCTCCAGACCGGTGCCCCACAGCACGTAGTTCGGCCGGACTCCGAGACCGGCGCGCACTGCATGATCTTCGAAGGCACCACGGCCAGCATTGATGTACAGGTTGGGATAGTCCCGAACGAAGTTTGTCTTCGTTATGTCCGGCAGGCCGTCTCCATTGACGTCAGCGGCGGCAATTCCCATCCCGGCCTGTTCGGTTCCATGCTCGTTATACGCCAGCGAGGCCTCGGCTCCAAGCTCGGTGAACGTGCCGTCCTGGCCGTTGCGGAAGTAGAGACTCGGAGTCGAATCGCACGCAATGTAAAGGTCGGGCCAGCCATCAGCGCTCAAATCGGCCGCGAGCGCGGTAAAGGCGTAACAAGGCGGGCCGGAGCGGATGCCGCTGCTCTCGGAAACGTCAACGAAGCGGCCAGCGCCAGCGTTGCGGTACAGCGTCATCGTTCCATGGGGCAAACCGCGTGGACCACAGAAGACTGGCTGATCACGATAGATGCAATGCGGGGCCTGGCCGGGCAGCGGAACGCTCTTGCGATCGAACTGCACGTAGCTGGTCACCAGGAGGTCGAGGAGGCCGTCGCGGTCGTAGTCGACAAACGTGCAGCCGGTGCTCCACTCGTCGGCCGGCCCAGCGACGCGCGCGGCTGCCGCAGTGTCGGCGAAGCCACCCCGGCCGTTGTTGCGGTACAGCGAGTTCGGGCCCCAATACGTCACGTACAGGTCGGTGAAGCCGTCGTTGTCATAGTCCCCAAGGCAGACACCACTGCCCCAGCCACTGCGAGCTACACCTGCCGGTTTCGTTGTGTCTTCGAACGTGCCTTTACCGGTGTTGCGGTACAGGTGGCTGGTCGCTGCTGCCTCCGGCTCCCACGCGCCGCCGTTCACGAGGAATACATCAAGCCAGCCGTCGTTGTCGAAGTCCACGAACGCGACACCGGTACCGTTAGCCTCCACGATGTACTTCTTGTTTCGCGGATGGCCCTGAAGGGAAGGGGCAGTGAGGCCCGCCGTGGCGGCTACGTCCTCAACACGCCGACGTTTGGCGTCCTCAGCGGTACCACGCCGGCGCGCCAGATTCAGCTTGCGCTTCGGTATATGTTTTAGACTCTGGTTGTGAAGCGTTCCGGCCTCGGTGCACTGATCGTGATAGCC
>DASQEG010000134.1:0-2598 GCA_035633775.1 Bryobacteraceae bacterium | reverse complement strand
CTCATGGCCGAAAACCTCCGCACCGGCTTCGTGTGGGACACGTTCGGCAGAAACGCTGAGGTGAAACGAGGGCTGGAACTCGCCGGGTTCGCGCAGCAGTGACGTGAGGTGTACGCACTTATTTGTGCCGTCAATCAAGTTATTCATGCGGCACGTGCATAATACCGGAGCAGGCCTCCCAGCCGGCGCTTGCATGAACGCGATCGCCCAGGCTACCTCGCTCAGTCGGCTCGGGGAACAGCACGATGTTCCCTTTCTCCTGATGCGGGCACTCGGCATGAAAGTACGCAGTGTAGATGCGAGTTCTCGGCTCGGTTGTTCAGGTACCGGTGCTGCCGCTGAGCAACACCGGCATGACGACTCGTTTGGCAGCAGCACAACTGCGCAGCTTCCCGGTACCGATCACGCGTGGACGCCGACGGCCGTTGGCCCGCAACAGCTTGCGGAAGAAGCGGATTGCGGCAAAACCATCAGGCTTCGGCCGCACGAGAATGGACGGTGCGCCAGAGATATTGCCGCACCCGTTGATTCTCAGACACACCTCTAGATGCCATTTATCTCCGGTCCGGGGTCGCCGTTTTCTCAGACCGGTGGCATACACGTGACCAAACTTCTCGCACCAGCGCCGGACGTTTCATAGCTGACGAGAACGCCGTGAGGGGCATCACCTCTTCAGTCTCGCGGAAGCGCACCGCGAACGAGTATTAGAACGATCCGGCATACGAGATGATTTCTCCCGGGAACCGATAGCCACGGTACGGGTTAGGCTACACTCATTTAGCATCCCGACTCCGCACCTGCCTTGGACGTGACAATGCCTTCGCGTGAATCTCCAAGCTTTGCCGTGAGCTGTAGTCGGGGAAGTCAGCCGGCCGGTTTACCGCATCCGAAATTTCGAAGCCCGAATCAGATCGAATATCGTTCGCCCCCGAGCCGCCGTCCGTAGAGGGCCCATGGGCACGCCAGACTTCGTACTTCTGCGCATTCATGTAGCGGAGCCAGTGCTGAAATCTCTTGTCCGCGATTTGCGCGGCGTGACTGCTTCAGTATGCGTATCGCGAACGGTCTCGATGCAATGGAGTCCGCAAAGACTCTAAAGCGCCGCTCTACGGACAATCGCGGATTGAAACGACGAACAACGAACGACCGTCTCCCGCACAGACCTAGTATTCGGTTGGCTGAGAGGCCGCGATGACCTTGTTCAGGGCGCCGACATGCAATCTGAACGGCTGCAGCTTCGAGATGAACCCCGCGTCGGCGTCACCGTTTGCTTGCATACCGCTGCTCGTGGGGTCGTCACACAGAAGCATCGACGTTGAATTAGGAGCCGCACTGATGAACTACCAGGAATTGTTGATCAAAGATCTGCAGGATCTCTACGAAGCGGAAACCGAGCACGCTCGTCACCTGCCTCAGCTTGCGCAGCAGGCAGCCAGTGAAACGCTGCGAACAGCGTTCGAAGAGCACGCCGGCGAAACGCAGCAGCAAGTAGTCCGCCTGCAACAGATCTTCGAGATGATAGGCGAGACTCACGGTGGTCGAGGCGAAGTGACCCCTGGTGTGCAGGGCCTCGTCGCGGAAACCCAGAAGAAGATTGAGCAGATCGAGGATCCCGCAATGAAGGACCTTGCGCTCATCGCAGCCGCGCAGAAAATGGAGCACTACGAGATCGCCTGTTACGGCACCGCTCGGGCAATGGCCCGCACAGCCGGCATCGAAGAGGCCGCTCGTCTTCTGCAAACGACCCTTGACGAAGAAGAAGCCGCGGACCGCCGTCTGACGGAGATCGCCCTTCCCATTCACAAACAGGTGGCACAGGGCGATCCAGCCATCGCGCAGTAGCCCGCCGATGATGACCGGAGCGGTACACTCTGCCGCTCCGCCAGCTGATAGAGCAGATTGGAAATCAACCAATGGATCGCACTCACACTGTCGGGCGTACCAGTGAGGTTCGAACAAACGCCTCCCCGCCACGAATCCAAACCACGTTTCACCGACAGGGTCACAATAGCCAGAACTGGTTCAGAATCAGAGCCTTGGAGGATCCAGCCTAGGTGAAGCAGGGTAAGAGCTGGCCGGACTACTGGCATACGTGACGGGGCTGGTGAATCAGGAACTGCTGCTGCGGGTGGCGGTAGTATCGGAGCAGCCCCCAGGGCGCTGGCTGCATCAACGAGTCCAACCTTGCGTGTGTCACCCGGCCGCGGAAACAGCAGAATGTTTCCTTTGCCCTGATGGTTGCGCCCGCTGTGGAAGTGCTCAACGTACTCGGTCAACGCTCGAAGAAGCGATGCTTCGCCGAACAGGATCAGTCTGGACAGGCACCCCTTTTCACCGATCTCACCAGCGTTCCGCAAAGGTGTTCAGGTTCTGAGAACGCGGTAGCAGCCTCAGTGGTTCCACGCATCCGTCCCGCAGGACAGACCGAAATTCGTCACAGACTTTTGTATCTGCGTCGTGCAGTAGAGACTTCTGATCCCGGAGTGCTCCGGAATCTATGTCCGTCAGGTTGCAGGCAATCTGTTGTCTCCACTCCTCAGTCGGGTGCCGCGCATGCGTGCGACCACCTCGTCGTAAGGACCGACGACAGGCCCGAGC
>DASQEG010000133.1:0-7075 GCA_035633775.1 Bryobacteraceae bacterium | reverse complement strand
GCCATCACGTGACCTCGAGGGCACGACGTATTCCCTCGGCTCCGTCGTCAGCCTGCGCTGGTCGGAACCGTCCAGCTTGACCGTAAAGATGTCGGGCTGTCCATCCGGACGCGAATCGAACACAAGGCGCTTCCCATCAGGGGACCAGTCCGGCGAACCGGTGAGCGAATTGCTCATGTGGGTCACCTGCCTCGGGCCGGCGCCGTTCGCCTGTGCGATCCAGATTTCGCTCGTCCCCGAACGGCTGGAGCGGAACGCCATCCTCGTTCCATCCGGCGAGTACTTCGGGCTGGAATCGTACTGCGTCGAAGGAATCACCTTCGTTCGCTCTGCCGTGGCAAGGTTCAGCCGCCACACATTTGTGTCGAGATAGAACTGCGAGAAGGCGATCAGCTTCCCATCGCGGGAAAAGACGGGGTCCGAAGCATTGTCCGCCACACTGGCAACGCGCTCAGGCGTGCCGCCGCTGCTCGGAACACGCCAGAGGCTGTGCGCACCTGCACGGTTTGATGAGAACAGGATGCTCCGCCCATTCGGCGACCACCCGATGCTGATGACAAACCGCCGGTCTTCCGTGATGCGGTTCGCATCCGCAGCCCCAATCTTCTTAACGAAGATGTCGTCCACTCCGCTGCTCACGCCGCGAATAAACGCAATCGAGCTCCCGTCGGGCGAGTACACGGGATTGCTGTCACCAACCGATCCCGGAGGAGGGTTGCTGAATTGAATCTTGTGACCCGTGCTGACTTCTATCAGAACGATGGCAAAAGGCTCGTCCGGCGAACGTTTATCTGCGGCGGCCAGGTACTTGCCGTCCGGGGACCAGTCGAGATGCCTGCCGACCGCGTCGGTTCGATTCGGGTAAAGAGTCGTGACGCGGCCATGCACGGCACCCGCCTGAGCTGGGGCCATGTAGACAGCCGTTTCGGTTTCGTTGGCTCGCAGCCACGCGATGCGCTTGCCATCTGGCGACCAGGTCGGACTCACATCCTCCGCCGGATTCGTGGTCAGCCGTTCCATACCCGCGCCGCGCACGGGCTTGATGTAGATATCCGAGTGCCCTGCGGATTCCCCTTCCCACACGAAGGCCAGCCGCTTTCCGTCGGGCGAGAATGCAGGCTGTGTTTCGTCGCCTGGATAACTGGTCAGCGGAACAATCGTTGACGCGGCTGGAGTCTGAAACAGGTTCGGGGCGAGCAGATCGCGCCAGGCGACCACCGCCAGCGTTCCGAAAAGGAGAGCGGCCGCAGCAACGGCTACCGTGGTCCGGTTACGCCGGATTGCCCGGGAAAACCGGTACGTAAACGCGTCATTGCGCGCTTTCACCGGCATGCCCTGCAGGTACCGGTCGATATCCTCGTCGAGCTCCGACGCTGTGGCGTAACGGCGCTCCGGTTCCTTGCGCATCGCCATCAGGACAATGTTGTCCAGATCGCCGCAGAGTGCTTTGCGAAGGTCGTCAGGGCGCGTGTTGCGCGCCTTGCTGACGAAGTCCGGCGTTACTGTCACCGGACCTTCGGTGCGCGTCACCAGCTCCGTGCGGTTCACCATCGTGCTGGGGCGCTCGGGTGCCTCTTCACAGATCACCAGCGCAATCTCGTGCGGAGAACGGCTGCGCAAGCGATAGGGACGGTGGCCGGTCAGCAATTCGTACAGCAACACACCGAGCGAGTAAACGTCGCTGGCGGCGGTAATTTCCTCGCCCCGCACCTGCTCAGGGCTGGCGTACTCCGGAGTCATTAGCCGCAGGACGGTGGCCGTGGGGTCGAGCGTCTGAGAGCTGAACTCCGGATCGAGAATCTTGGCAATGCCGAAGTCGAGCAGTTTCGGAGCGCCCCGGGGGGTAACCAGAATGTTGCCGGGCTTGATGTCGCGGTGAACGATACGACGTTCATGCGCCGACTGGACGGCGGAACAGACCTGGCGGAAGAGCACGAGACGCTCCCGCGTATTCATGCGCTTCTCGTCACAGTACTGGTGGATCGGCTTGCCACCGTCGACGTACTCCATGACGAAGTACGGCAACCCGTCCTCAGTAGTGCCACCGTCGATCAGCCTCGCGATGTTCGGGTGATCGAGCGTGGCCAGAATCTGCCGCTCGTTCCTGAACCTGCGCAGGATGAAATCGTGGTCCATACCGCGACGCACGATCTTGATCGCTACCTGTTTTCGGAAGGCATCGTCGGCACGCACTGCACGGTACACGGTGCCCATGCCTCCGCGACCGATCTCCTCCACGACGCGGTAGGGCCCGATGCGTGCATCCGTGTATGGATCGAGGCCTGCTGCGCTGGCGACCGCGGCGGCTGTGACGCGCTGCGAGCTCTCCATAAACTCGTCGGCCTCGTCATAGCAGTCGAGGAGCGACTCGACTTCAGCCTTGAGGTCGTTGTCCGCGCCGCACTGCCTGGTCAGAAATGCTGCACGCTGTTCAGGTTGGAGTTCCAGCGTCTCGCTGAGAAGTTCTTTGACCCTGGTCCAGCGGTCAGGGTTCATGGGCCGCAGCCGCCCTGCTAATGTCGCGATACAACCAGGCTTTTGCGGTGACCCAGTCCCGCTTCACGGTCGCGGGGGAAATGCCCAGCACTTCGGCGGTTTCTTCGACGGTTAGACCCGTGAAGAACCGCAGTTCCACAATACGCGCCTGCTGCGGGTCGATCCGGGCAAGCGTGTTCAATGCGTCGTCGAGCGCCACCAGATCGAGATCTCGCCGGTCCGGCAGGGCGATTGCCTCATCCAGCGACAGCCGGGGAGCACCTGACCCGCGCTTCGACGCACCACGGCTGCGGGCGTGATCGACCAGAATACGCCGGATCATCTGCGCGGCCACGCCGAAGAAATGTGCACGGTTTTGCCAGCGCACGCTCCGCTGGTCTATCAAACGAATAAATGCCTCGTGCACCAGCGCGGTGCTCTGCAGCGTGTGGTCGGGGCGTTCCTTACGCAGGTACCGCCCTGCCAGCCTGCGCAGCTCGCTGTACACCAGGGGGGTCAACTGCTCAAGCGCGGACTGGTCGCCATTGCTCCAGTCCACAAGCAGCTGAGTGACCTGCTGTGTGGATGTTTCGCTCATCACTTTACCTACCAGCTGAATACGGGATTATAGCAGTGCTGCGACCTATCGTCACGAGACACGTCCGATACAATTCAGGGAAAGGTCTGCGTGTCCCCCGTTGTGAGCCAGCAACAAATGCCGTCGTCGGAGATCCTTAAGGAAACGGAACGCATCCTCGCGAGCCCTATTTTCGCAGGATCCGGGCGCATGAGCCGATTCCTCCGCTTCATCGTCGAACGCGAGATCGCGGGGCGCGGCAGTGAACTGAAGGAATATACCATCGGGCTCGAGGTCTTCGACCGGCCGAAAGATTACGATCCTCGTGTTGACCCTATAGTTCGCGTCGAGGCGCGGCGTCTGCGGTCGAAACTCCAGACCTGGTACGAGTGCAGCAATAGTCCTATCCGGATTGAGCTGCCGAAAGGGTCGTATGTACCGAAGTTCGTTCCTGGCACTAGTGGTGCGCCGGCAGTCGCCACACACTCTCCACACGGCAAGGAGCAGGCCTTCTCAGTCGCCGTCCTGCCTTTCGCGAATCCGTCTGGTAACGCGGATGCCCAGTACCTCAGCGATGGCTTGACGCAGCAGATCATCCAGCGCCTGACGCGCGTTCCGGGATTGCGGGTGCTTGGCTGGACGACAGCCTCTCAAATGCGGGAGCGTCAGGATGTGACGAACATCGCCCGCGAGTTGAATGCGACTCACGTGCTGACCGGCAGCGTACGACAATCCGGATCGCGGCTGCGGACGTTTGCACAGCTGGTGGAACCGGCGACCGCCGCCTTCCTCTGGTCCGACTCCTGGGATCGTCCGATGGGTGATCTCTTCCAGGTGGAAGAAGACATTGCAGCTGCCATCGTGTCCTCCCTCGGAGGGCACCTCGGCTTTGCCCCGGGTGCGTCGTGCCAGGCGGATAGCTGCGACCTGTACTATCGCGCCCGGTGGGCCTGGAACCAGCGAACTGGTCAGGGAATGCGCGATTCTGTCGCACTCCTGAGGGAAGCCGTAGCAATCGCGCCAGACTTCGCACTCGCGTGGGCAGGACTGGCGGACAGCCTTGCCGTGATGGCGCAACTCGGAGTTGTGGAGCCGTGGGAGGCAATCGAGCACGCGCGGCAGGCCGCCGAGCGGGCGCTCGAGCTTTCTCCCGAGCTCGGCGAGGCCGAGGCTTCGCTCGGGCTGATCACTGCTGTGTACGACTGGGAGTGGAACAGAGCCGAGCTCCACTTTCAGCGCGCAATGCAATTGAACCCGGGTTACCCGATCGCCTTCTTCTGGTACTCGCTCGATTACTGTGCTTATCGCGGTTACTTCCGGGAGGCGGAAGCAGCGCTCGCCGAAGCCGAGGTGCTCGACCCTCTGTCGTCGATGATAGGCACCGGCAGGCCCTACCTGTTGATGCTGGAGCGGCGTTATGAAGAGGCACTTTCCGCGAGCCATCGCATCATGCAGCTTGACCCGAACTTTGCGCGCGGCCTAACGATGCGTGGCCGCATACTGATTCAGTGCGGCAAATACCGTGAGGCAGTCGAAACGCTCAGCAGCGCTTATGAGCTCTCCGGTATCCCCAGCACACTGGGAGCACTGGGACAGGCCTGGGCTCTGAACGGCGAAACGGGGAAGGCTCTCGAAGCGCTGAGGAGGCTGCAGGAGATGCGGCAGCGTGGATTCATCCAGGCGTCGTGCCTGGCTGCGGTCATGATCGGCCTCGGTGATTACGAGGACGCCGTCGCGATCCTCGAACACGGAGCTGAGCGCCGGGAGCTGTCCATCGCTGCCATCGGCGCTCATCCTTTGTATGACCCGCTACGCGGCATGTCCCGATTCGACGCGCTCGTCAAGCGGCTTGGGTGCTAAGCGAGCACCACTTCATGCTCTGCGGTGAATGCCGGGTAGTCGGTGTATCCGCGTTCACCACCGGCGTACAAGGTACCCGGATCGAACCCGGCCAGCGGCCAGCGGTTGCGGATTCGCTCCGGCAGATCAGGATTTGCGATGAAGGGTGAGCCGAACGACACGAGGTCCGCTGCTCCGGACCGCAGCAGCACCTGAGCCTCGGCGACGGTCACGCCGCCGTTTGCAATGAACGTACCTGAGAACCTGGCGCGAAGCTCACTCCACACATCGAATGCAGACCCCTCGGGCCAGAACCGGCCAGGCCGGATCACGTGCAGGTAGGCTGCGCCGCGATCTGAGAGCTGCTTTGCCGCCCAGGAGTAGGTAGCGAACGGCTCGGGATCGCGCATATCGTTATAGGTCGAACCGGGGCTCAGGCGAACCCCGACGCGATCACTGGACCACTCGCGCACCATCACCTCAAAGGTCTCGAGCAGGAAGCGGGTGCGCCGCTCCAGTGAGCCTCCATATCGGTCCATTCGGCGGTTGGTGTTGGGGCTTAGAAACTGGTGCGGCAGGTAGCCGTTTGCGGCATGTAGTTCAACTCCGTCGAACCCCGCCAAATGTGCGTTGCGCGTCGCCGCTGCATACTCGGCCTGTGCTGCAACGATGCCGTTCTCATCCAGCTCTTCCGGAGTTGGCAGCACTTCCTTCGTCCCGGCGGCAGTCCAGATCGCATCCTGCGCAGCGATCGCCGAGGGAGCTACGATGCGCGCTCCAGCAAGCTGATTAAACGGGTGTGCAATCCTGCCGACGTGCATGATCTGAGCAACGATGCGGCCGCCCTTCGAATGAACGGCATCGGTGACCTTGCGCCAGCCTTGGATTTGATCGTCGGTGAAGATGCCCGGCGTCCCTGCATAGCCCATGCCGTTCAGTGAGGGCGCGGTGCCCTCGGTGACGATTAGCCCGGCGGAGGCGCGCTGACCGTAGTAGGTCGCCATCAGTTTACTCGGAACGCCGCCGGGCAGTGCGCGCGATCTGGTCATTGGAGCCATCACGATGCGGTTCGTAAGCGAGATAGCGCCGGCAAATGCGTTGGTGAAGAGCATGTCTCCTGGTCCCCCTTCAGCGCTGCGCATCGATGGCTGCCGTCGCACCCAGACGGGGTGCATCGGGTTTGGTGGTCAGCCACGCAACGACCAAGCCGCCTGACGGTAGCAGGCCTGCCGGAGCCGGCACACGAACCGTCTTCACCCACTCACCGGAAACCGTGACGGTGTGCTCGGCCATCGCGAACAGCTTGTCAGCAGACCATGTCCAAAGACGACGGCCGGCCGCGTCGCGTATCGCAATGTCGTACTCTTGCGAGCTGGGAAAGTCCAGTTTCAAAGCAACGGCCGAGCCTGTCTGCAGCCGCAGAGTCACGTCGATCTCATCGCTGTTTTCAACCCGGCTTACGCTGGTCGTGAACCGGCCCGCTGCCAGAGGATCGATCGCGAGCCCGCCAACGCGTGCACGGACCAGCTCATAGCGGCGGGTTCCGGCCCAGCTGTGGACGATGCGCCGCATGAGTCCGAGGTTGGGAGCGAACTGCTCGTGGATCTCTCGAAGGTCTGCGCAGCCGAACCTTCGGTACCGCAGTTGCAGCACCGTCCTGACACGGCCAGTAGGTCCTTCGTGATCACCGCCGCCGACAGGTGCACCCTCGAGCGTGCAGTTGGCATTTCCAGCGTCGGTCCACCACATTCCGGTCAGGTTGAAGCTTACGAGCAACTGCTCGCGTCCGCTCGATTCGTTCAGATACAGGATGTCGCCGCTGGGACCCATCCGCACCAGCACCGGGTTCGAAGTGTAGCCGGTAAGGAGGTTCCAGGTCTGGCCGGCGCGAAGCTGATCAGGTCCTACGCTGACGGTGATTTCGCTGCCGGATTGTGCGTCACGCAAAGTCCAGTTATTTCCCGCGGCAATCGGCAGATAATCGAGTCCAAAGGCATTCGTAAGTGCGCCCGCCAGTAGAACGGGTATAAGTAATCTGGTCATTGTCTCTCTCCGGGCTGCTGGAATCTGCAGCCTCTCTGGGCCGGCATTGCTGGCCACAGTTCGAGAGTAGGGCGAATGCCCGAAAATCGCAGTCCTGCATCCTGCGAAGTTCTAACGCGATCCTGCGGAACTGGAAGCGTG
>DASQEG010000132.1:0-5782 GCA_035633775.1 Bryobacteraceae bacterium | reverse complement strand
ATACTAAGCTCTCTTTGTATGCCGAAGGTTGACTCTCTCCAAGGTTCGCTCGACCTGCTGGTGCTGAAGGTCCTGTCCCGGCGGCCCAAGCTGCACGGTTACGCCCTCTTGACCGCAATCCACGAGAGGTCCGAGGAGATACCCCAGGTCGAAGAGGGTTCGCTCTACCCCGCACTCCACCGGATGCAGGAAGCTGGTTGGCTCCGGGCCAAGTGGATCACCAAAGAGAACGGACGCCGGGCGCGCATTTATGAGCTTACGACTCATGGGAGGAAGCAACTCGGCACCGAGGAGGCCCGCTGGCAGTCGGTTACTGCCGCCGTGAACCGCGTGTTGAGGATGGCCTGAGTATGTCGCTGTGGTCTCGGATTGCGAACGTGTTTCGCGCAGATCGTATCTCGCGAGAACTGGATCAGGAGTTGCAGTCGCACTTGGCAGAGGCTGTCGAGCAGGGACGGGACCCGGCCGAGGCGCGGCGAGCGTTCGGCTCGGTGCTGCGCCACCGGGAGGAGAGTCAGGACATCAGGCTATCTGCGGGGCTGGACGCGCTCCGCTCAGATGTGGTGTTTGGATGGCGGCAGTTGATGAAAGCCAGGGTGAGTTCGGCGGCTGCGATCATTTCGCTGGCTCTGGCCATGGGTGCGTGCGCAGCAGCGTTCCGGCTGATCGATGCCCTGCTGCTCCGGCCCTTGCCGGTCGCCGCACCGGAGCGGCTCTTCGCTGTGACGGTGGAGGGAGTAGGGCCTGACGGTAAGCACACCCGCTACGATCACTGTCCGTATCCCTTGTTTCGCCAGATGAGGGCAGCCGTCAGCGCGCAGGCGGAGCTGATTGCCGCTGGCTACTCAGATCGAGTCGACCTGAGCTTTGGCTCCGACCCCGAGTTGGAGAAGGCGCAACGGCAGCATGTCTCCGGCGGGATGTTCGGCACGTTTGGGCTCAGGCCCGCCGCAGGACGCCTGCTCTCGGAAGCCGACGATCGCACTCCTGGAGCACACCCTTACGCGGTGCTCTCGTATGACTACTGGACGCGACGGTTCGGCCAAGACCCTCAGGCGGTCGGCCGCACCTTCCGCATGGGCCGGGAGGTCTACGAGATTGTGGGCGTGGTGGAGGAGAAGTTCACCGGCACAGAGCCGGGCAACATGGTGGACGTCTATGTGCCCGCCACGATGCACCCTTTTGCCGCTCGCAAAAATAATAGCTGGCTTCGGGCGCTGGTGCATCTGCGACCGGGCCAGGCGGCCGAACCGGTGGCCGAACGGCTGCGTGTGCCGTTCCGGACCTTTCGCCAGGAGCGGGTGCGGGAAGGAACCGGGGCTCCCAGCGAGCAGGTCGCCCGCTACCTGGGCGAGCGGCTGACCCTCGCTCCCGCGTCCGCAGGCGTTTCCCATGTGCAGCACGATCATCGACTCGCACTCACCTCTCTCGGCATGCTGGTCGCACTGGTGCTGCTCATTGCCTGTGTGAACGTAGCCAACCTGATGACGGTGCGAGCCGCGGCACGCGCCCGCGAGATGGCGTTGCGGGTCTCGATCGGTGCGGGCCGAAGCCGGCTGGTGCAGCTGGTGATGATGGAAAGTGCCTGGATCGCCAGTACGGCGGCTGTTCTCGCCGGCCTGTTCGCCTGGTGGGCCGCGCCGTTCGTCGTTGGCATGATCAACTCGCCCGACAACCCGGCGCGGCTGCATCTGCCCGCCGATCAGCGGGTGCTCGGCTTTGGTCTGGCTCTCACCTTCGCGGTGACGGTCCTGTTCGGTCTCGGCCCGGCATTACGCGCATCTAATGTGAAGCCCGCCAGTGCCCTGAAGGGTGGCCAGGACCCTCACGCACGGCCCCGCCTTATGCACGCCCTGATTGCGGCGCAGGTTGCCTTCTGCTGTGTAGTTTTGTTCGTCGGGGCACTGTTGCTTTCCTCCTACGACCGGCTGGCCCGCCAGCCCACCGGCTTCTCCACCCAGCGGCTGCTGCTGCTGGAAACGGTGACCCAGCAGGCAATGTCGCCGATTTATTGGAGCCAAGTGGCCTCGCATCTCCGGGCCGTGCCAGGCGTAGAGCGGGTCTCCGTCTCGGAGTGGCCGCTGCTGCAAGGCGGCAGCTGGAACGGCTTTATTTCTGTGAATCGTGCGCCGGTGAGTCTCGTCAAAGCTCAGTTTCTGAATGTGTCGCCTGGCTGGCTGGACACGATGGGGATTCGGCTCCGAGCGGGTCGGGATCTCCGTCCCAACGATGCAAATCCTGGCGTTGCCGTGATCAATGAGGCCTTTGCCGAACAGTACTTCAGCGGCCACGATCCGCTGGGAAAAGTATTCGAGCGGAATGATGGGGACGGCAGCAGCCAGGGTACAGCCTACCGCGTGGTCGGTGTCGTACGGAATGCGCGGTATCGCGACTTGCGCGAGCCATGGGGACCGATAGCCTACTTCCCACTCGACCACTGTCTCCGGGCGAGTTTTGTCGTGCGTACGGCGAGTGCGAACCCGCTGGCCGTGGCGCAAACCCTGCGCCGTGAGGTCCCCCGGGCCCACGCTGGGTTTCGTGTGAACAACATTCGCACCCAGCAGGAACTGGTGGAGATGCACACGGTCCGGGAGCGCCTGCTGGCGATGCTGGCCCTGTTCTTTGCCGTCGTGGCACTCGTACTTGCGGGAGTGGGGCTATTCGGCGTGCTGGACTACTCCGTGCTGCAGCGTCGGCGCGAGATTGGCATCCGGCTGGCGGTCGGTGCACCCGCGGCGGCGGTGGTGTGCACCGTGACCGCCGCGGCGCTGGCCAGGGTCGTGTTGGGGGCTGCGGCGGGCGTGCTGCTGGGAGGCGCTGCCGAACGTTATCTTGAGGCGCTGCTCTTTGGGGTGAAAGCAACCGATCCAGCCGCGCTGGCTGTTACGCTACTGGCACTGTTGGGGACAGCGCTGCTGGCCGCCCTATTGCCGGCGCTGCGGGCGGTGCGCACCGACGCCGTCGAGACGTTGCGTAGCGAGTAGGCGGACCAACGCGATCCGAGTCCTGTTCGCCCCCGAAGCGGAGGCTTCCTCTTGTGCACGGCGACCCGATCAATCAGAGTCGCCGTCTCTTCAACGGACATGCCGGACTGCAGGATCTGGACGGTGTGGCGGCGGGGAAGTGGATCACAGTGCCGGGATGTGCACTCCTCGCGCGTGTCGGCCCAGTGAACACCTTGTGAAAAGGCTTGGTTCACCCGCCTGGAAGTCTGGACCGGCAGGGTGAGACGGGCCGGAACGCAGCAGCAGTAGGCCTTCGCGGGCAAATCCCGGGCAAACCGGAACTTGAGCGCAGCCTGGCCGACTTGGCGGTCCCGATCCGCCCCACTTCCGAATCGCCGACGGGACGCAATTGGTATCCGCAGTTGGGGAGCGAAGCAGAGCGGAGAACAGCGTCCGCTTTGAACTGAATGGCCCTTGGTGGTTCAGATAATGCATGTTGCGCGATTTGTAAAGATAACTTCCAGCCGACCTGCACAGGTCCGAAAAACACCATGCTGCAATGCCCTCAGTACCTTGCCCGCACTGCAGCAGCGAGATTGAACACAGGCGGGGAACTGCATTCGTACCGCTGCTGTTGGCGATGGCGGGAGACGAGTTCATTGGGCGACTCTCCTTCCGGAGAGCTTCGCACACCTTCCGCGGGGTAAATCGTAGGCGAGACGGACTGCAGATCCAACTCAGTACATGCACGCAGATAGTGCGAGCGAGACGTGCCGATCCGTTGTGGCTTCCTCCTGAAGCACCGGCCACTCACGAGCTGATGAAGTCCGCCGTTCCGCTCAGCCGGGTGAACGCTTCTCGGAATGTTGCCCAAGGTCCAGGCGCCACGATTGTCGGTGATAACGCGGTTCTCGGGCATGATGCTAAAGGATCATTGCCTAAAGGCACTAGGCTGTGGAAGTTGTCGCTACTCAAAATCGAGTGCCGAGATGGCGTGTCCGCCGGCAGCGTGGCGAGCGGGATGAAACACCCCCAGCGCACCGATGGTGGGTAACACCATGGCCACTTTCAGATTGTCAAAAGGATCGGCCGTATCGTCGTCCGTATCAGTCACGGGGTCGGCCATCGTGAATAGACTGCAGCGCGTACCGTACGAGGGACGAAGCGCCGCCCCGCAACGAACCTGACCCTCAGCCCGGCCGCTCGTCGCTGTGCCTGCCACAAACCGTGAAAGCCTTGCCCGCCCGATTCAGCTGTGATTAGATTCCACACCAGCGGAAAACCACACAGGGATTGTTATGGCAATTCGACGCAGAACACTGTTCGGGCTGGCTCTTGCAAAGCTGGGCCTGGTGCCGATGGCCGCTACCGCTGCCGGCAGCCGGGTACAGCACCCCACCACCGTTGCCGACATCTGGGCACGGACCGAACTTTACTTCGGTACCTCGCGTGTCGGACTGCCAGCCGTTACTGACGAGCAATTCGCCACGTTTGTAGATCTCTACGTCACGCCCCGCTTTCCCGATGGCCTCACGCGTCTCACAGGAGAGGGACAATTCAGCGGCTCGTCCGGCCTGATCAAAGAGCGATCACACGTGATGATTCTCTTTTATCCGCCGCAAATGCAAAACGCCAATGCATTGATTCAGCAAATTCGCGATGACTACAAAAGGCAGTTCGGTCAGGAATCGGTCCTGCGCGCTGATGGCTTCAACGTGATTTCATTCTGAGGTAGGAGCTCTGACAGCCTTGAAGTATGGATTTTCGGCGCTGATCGCCTTCGTCGCCCTGAGTTACTCGGCCCCCGCCGCAACCATCCGGTTGCAACAAAATGACTGGAACCCTGCTGGTACCTTGGACATCGTCTTCACCACAAATGCGGGCACCACCGGTGCCATTACCCAGGACGAACTTGCGGCATTCAGTGCCGTCTTCGTTCTGCCGGGACTGAACACCACCAGTTGGACAATTGGAGATATCGCCCCTGGCGGCTTTCTTTTCACGAGTGCCGATGATTTCCTGTTCTTCTTTGGTCATGCCGAATACTCACTTGCCTACAGCGCATCTGCGGACGAGAGCTTGGGAATCGTTCTCGATGTACAACGTTTGTTCCCCGTCGCGGCAAGCACTGCACGAGTCACGGTTGTGCCGGAGCCTGCCACGTCGACCTTCCTAGGCCTCGCCTGGACCGCGCTCGTGCTCACTCAACGGCGCTGCTCCAGTTCCCGATCAGCACGGCCGCGTTGACTGCGGCCCTCGCTGCCTCGTCCTGCGGCTGCGGCGCATAGCCTCCATTTTGGAAGGCTGCAATGAACGCCTTCGGAAGAAGCGAAACTGTTCGTTCTGCAGCGGACGACGATTGAGAGCAGCCCGCAGAACAACCGTGCAGGCTGGCCTTAGCGGACCGACGTGCGCGAAGAACCTGATCGGGCCGAAGTGCCCGCTTCTCGTCAACTGAGGCTTACGCTATCCGCGTTACTGACCATCGGTGCCACTTGGTCGTATCGCCCAGTGTTCCGTTCCCAAGGTCAGGGTCCCGACGACACTTCCCATCAGGTTGGTCGTAAGGGCGGCGCGCACGGGCAGCCGTGCAGGATAGAGCATACACGCCAACGTTGGCCGATTGACTTAGCTGCCGTGTGTAGGGTTCCGCATCCCTCGTCAGGTCGCCCGGCAAGCGTCGCTGCGCGCAGCGGTCGCAGGCGACGAGAAAGTGGCCGAGGTTCCAGTTAGGGCCAATGTCCACCACGTGCCTCGCATGTTGTGGCGGCAACGCTGAACCGATCTGCTCGGCATTGCAGGACGTGGCAAGGATCGATTAGGTTTTGCTTCGTAGA
>DASQEG010000131.1:0-1910 GCA_035633775.1 Bryobacteraceae bacterium | reverse complement strand
ACATCCGGGACCGCCGGCGTGTGCTTCACGGTCCTGATGTGCTGGCGGACATGCCGATCGATGACACCTTCTACCGGGCGCAGGTTGAGCATGAGCTCCGGGCCAAGATGGTGCGGCTGCGACAGAAGGCTGCTGGCGTTCTGGCCGAACGTGACCTGCTGCTGCGCCTTATGTGCGACTCGCTGTCCACGTTTTGCGTGCTGTTTCGCCATGCCCTGCGCCTGAGCGGTCAGCCGCCCGTGTTCCCCAAGCGAGCCGTAGTGACGGCGGCGTGCAGGCACTGGAATCTGGAACCCGAACCGTTCGATACGCTGCTTGCACTGCGGGAAGGCACGCAAAAGCAAACGGACGTGCACGAACCTCGTGCCCTGTTTACGACGTATCTGGCGCAGATCAACCGGGTGGTTGGCGCTGTGAATGAGCTTGTCCGCTGACCTGGCGTGGCAGAATACATAAGACTATGAAGACCGTTCTAATTGCTGCCGGAGTACTGCTGGTCCTTGTTCTCGTACTCGGAGGGCAGGCCGTTGGGGTTCGTAACGATCTTGCGAAGCAGCGGGAAGAGATCAACGGCGCGTGGTCGCAGGTCGATGTCGTCCTGCAGCGCCGGGCCGACCTGATCCCGAATCTTGTGGAAACCGTCAAGGGCTTCGCGAAGCAGGAGCAGGAGGTGTTCGGTGCGATTGCCAACGCGCGCTCCGCCATGCTGAATGCCCGAAACCCGCAGGAGAGGATCGAAGCAAACGCGCGCCTCGATTCGGCCATTGGGCGGCTGCTGGTGATTACCGAGAATTACCCGCAGTTGCGCAGCAATGAGAACTTCCTTCGACTCCAGGATGAGCTTGCCGGTACCGAAAACCGCATTGCTGTGGAACGCCGGCGATACAACGAGTCAGTTCAGCGCTACAACACCACCCTTGCGGTATTCCCGAACAGCCTGTTCGCGGGCCTCTTCGGGTTTACACGCAACGACGCTTACTTCCGCACCGATCCGGCTTCGCGTCAGGCACCTCCAGTGAAATTCTGATCAATGACAACCTTAACTTGCGGTAATTACATCAACGGCGAGTGGGTCAACGGACCCACCTTTGAGAATCGCAATCCAGCGAACACAGACGAAGTGGTCGGGCTGTTCAGCAAGGCCAGTGCCGCTGACGTCGACGCGGCCGCTCAGGCTGCTGAGGCTGCATTCGGCGCCTGGTCCAGCATGCCCGGTCCGGCACGCGGAAACTACCTCTTTAAAGTCGCCGATATCCTGGACCGGCGCTTCGAAGAGATTTCGGCCGACATGACCCGGGAAGAGGGCAAGACACTTCCCGAAGCTAAAGGAGAGGTTCGCCGGTCAATCAACATCTTCCGGTATTTCGCTGGCGAAGGCTCGCGTCTGAACGGCCTCATGGTGCCCTCCGAGCGCGATCGCGTCCACATGTTCGCGATCCGTAAGCCGCTGGGCGTCGTGGGGCTGGTCACGCCGTGGAACTTCCCAAGTGCCATTCCTGCATGGAAGCTGGCGCCCGCACTGATCTGCGGCAACACCGTTCTACTGAAGCCGGCATCGGTGGCTCCGCTGAGCGCATGGCGGCTCGTTGAGGCGTGCCATGAGGCGGGAATTCCAAAAGGTGTGGTGAACTTCGTCGCCGGATCCGGTGGGACCGTCGGTGATGCGATGGTGGATGCGAAGCCGATGAAGGGACTCTCGTTCACCGGATCCTGCGGAGTCGGCCAGGCGCTGCACGAGCGCGCATCAAAGCGGCGGCTGCGCATTCAACTCGAGATGGGCGGCAAGAACCCGACGATCGTGCTCGGGGACTGCGACCTTCGCAGCGCTGTCGATAACGTCGTCAATGCCTCATTCTTCTCCACCGGCCCGAAGTGCACCGCAACCAGCCGTGCCATCGTCGAGGATTCCG
>DASQEG010000130.1:0-2948 GCA_035633775.1 Bryobacteraceae bacterium | reverse complement strand
GTTCGGGCAGCTTTGCATTCCACCCAACATCGGTGACCGATACCTTGTTGTCGCGCTGCACCCAGCGACCATTCCAGAGTTCACGTATCGTCTGGGTGCTGCTGAACTGCCATGTGATCGTCCAGCCGTCTACCGGTCCAGCGCCAGTGTTCGTAACCTGGACGTCCACGGTGGAGCCGTTCGCCCAGGCGCCGTACGTGCGGACGACGGCTCGGCAAAAAGCCGCTGGTTGGGGTATGTCCGCAGGCTTCTCAGGTGGAATTGGGCTGCTCGGAGCAGCGGGAGTCGCGGGAGGCGCAGGATTGACGTCCGTGCCTTTCGTCTCCTCGGTAGCGGTTGCCGACTGGGCGGCCTTCAGCTTGGAGAGTTTGGTCTGGTCAACGTTCGTCCAGTCTGCCAGCAACAACCCTCCTGTGTCCTGTGAGTTCGGATTCCAGCTCCAGAAAGTCCAGTGAATCCCGTTCTTGCGGATGTAGCTGAGGATCGAGTCGAACCACTTGCGGTCCGACTCCGATTCAAGACGGGATCCGAACTCTCCGATCAGCACAGGAGCCTTTTCCGTCCGTGCAAGGTAGCCCCAAAACGCATCCCAAACTGCCGGCAGGTTGGCCGGGTAATCAGGGGTGGTAAACCACACCTGAGGCGAGATGGAGGACGGATAATCATGCGGCGAGTAGACGAGTCGATTGTCGACGTTAAGCAGGACCGGGGCTGCGGCAGCACCCTTCAAATTGCCTCCCCACCAGTACGACTCGTTGTCGTGCAACTCGACACCCTGCACGATGATCAACAGATTGGGGTTGACGGACAGGATGGCGTTGCCGGCACGCTGCGCCGCGAGCCGCCAGTCCAGACTCGCTTCACCGCAACCCCAGCACGCGGGACTTCTCGGCTCATTGTGCAAGTCGACGCCGATGACAGCTGAATCGCCCTTATAGCGAGCGGCCAGCATCTTCCAGTCTGCGATCCAGCGGCTCTCCGGATACGCGACCGTGTACCAGAGCTGCGACTGTGCGTTCGCGTCAGGGCGGTGCCTATCCAGAATGACCTTCAACCCGATCTTACCGGCATGCGAGATTAGCCGGTCTAGGATCTCGATGCCTTGAAGGTCCCGCAGGTCGGGATTCAGGTTGAAGTCAATTCCGTTCGGCTGGCTTTCGGGGTCGAACAGCTGATTTGAGAACGGAATCCGCACCGTGTTGAACCCAAGACTCCTGATCTGCTCCAGCATGTCCTTGTAGCCGCGGACCCACAGCCCGTGAGGTGCGAACGTGGAAGTTTCCATGCCGAACCAGTTCACGCCCGCTATGCGCACCGGAGCTCCCTCGGCGTTCACGATGAGCTTGCCGGAGGTCCGCAGATAACCTTCGCCAGCCGGCTGCGCGGCAACCTGAGATGCCAGGATGGACAGGAGGAGCAGGAGCCCCCTGCAATTCGTCGTACTCGTCATCTCTGTTCTCATCGGCTTCTCTGCGGGATTTTTTAGCCTTTTTTGGCGCTTGCTATTGAATCAGCAGCTGAACCGGATTCGAGTCCCGCCCGCTGACCGAGACAACGATGTCGACCACGCCCTTGCCTGCAAGTGCAGGCGGAAGCGGACCGACGTTGACCTGATCGAGCCCCGCAAAGCCGCCCTGTGCGCCGGCATAAATAACGGGCACCGGTACTCCTCCGACGGTGGCACGAACGTCGATAAGCGCGCTCCGCCCGCGTATGCCAGTTCCATAGAGGCTCAGAAACTTGAGGTCCGTTCCTGTCCCGAGACGGATCGGTCTTGGAACCCATCGACG
The DNA here is from genome assembly GCA_035633775.1 of Bryobacteraceae bacterium. Lineage (GTDB taxonomy): Bacteria > Acidobacteriota > Terriglobia > Bryobacterales > Bryobacteraceae > JAWXCM01. The sequence continues at coordinate 1,158 of DASQEG010000130.1, read as the reverse complement.
CAGGCCTGGATCATAGGAGGCCACGGTTTCGGTCGCTGCGGTCGCTCCTGAGCTTGCCAGCACCTCACCCGCCAGTACCCCAACACCGTCTCCGTTGGCTGCGAATAAGGAAGGGGCTACGGGCTCCAGTTGCAGATAACCGGAAGCTACGAGGCGTGTTCCATTGAGGACGTTTACCAGAATGGGGCCGGGATGCAGTTCCTGGTTGACGACGAAGTTCACCTGCGAAGGCGATACGAAGAACAGGGGAGCCGCTACCCGGTTTCCAGTCGTGTCGATGAGCTCGACACTCGTGTTGGAGATCGTTGTCGGAAGCGTATTCTCGTTCGCGAACGCTGTCACCGAGGCGAGATTCGTTCCAAAGGACGCAACGATCGAGTTCGGAGCTGCAACCGTTCCGGAATAGCTGGCACCCGAGACGGAGTTTAGTGCGGGAACTGTCAGCAGGTTGGAAACAGCGAACGCCGGCAGCGGAACAGCAACGTTCTTGAACAGAGGAGCCGAATCATTGACCCCTTCCTTCACTTCCAGGGGAGCAAGACCTGCCGTGACGAGAACCGTTCCCTGCCCCGGGTTTGCTGTTTGGGCGGAGATGGCCACACCGAAACTGATGTCCTGAAGCGTCACGGGGTTCGCGCTGATCACCTCCCACACTGCAGTCGCCACACCGTTGACGACCGGGATTTGCGACAGGCCGTTGATCGTCGGCTTGATGGGCGTGAGCGGTCCAAGACCGTTCGCGTCAGCAGTGGTGAGCACTGCGCGTGCCTGCAACTCCGAATGCTGACTGGTACCACTGCGTACATCACGAGTGCTCACCCAGATCAACACGTCTTTGGGAACGTTCTGAAACCTTGCGAGCAGCCTTGTACCGGTGCTGGCGAGACCAGCAACGTCCATACTCATGGTGTTCGGAAACAGCGTGTTCAGGAACCCGCTCTCCGTGTTGTAAGGGAGCCCGGGTGTAGCCTGCACTGTCATGAACAGCGGAGCGTCCGAACTTGTTCCAACATTGCGGCGTCGAAATGCGCCGGGGAAGCCTTCGGTGTACTTGAGGTTGAAACCACTCAGCGCCTGCGGTGCACCGACCGGCAGGGACGCCGGAGGAATCGTGAGCGCGGGTGTGCCCCGTAGTGCCGGCGGCGTGTCCGCAATCGT
>DASQEG010000129.1:0-5008 GCA_035633775.1 Bryobacteraceae bacterium | reverse complement strand
CCCGGTCGCGTACTTCAGCATTTGCGCGATAGATTCGGTGTGTGCGATCGCTTCGGCTGCAATCAACCCCGTTTCAATCGCTTTCCGGTCACGCATGATGGCTCCGACGCCGACGAACGCCCCCGATGCTGCCGCGAGTGTGTGCCATGACCCCGCGACCGAGACGCCCTTTGAGTAGCGCACTTGATCGGCAGTGTTGGGCAGGGCCGAAGCAAGTCGGCGATCCAGCGCTATCGCCGTTCCGGTTGCGGCCGCGAGCGGAGCCAGGATTCTGAATGTGGTTCGCGGCGATCTAAATGGGCTCGCCCACAGCAGGGCTTCATGGCGCACCAGCGTCGAGAACCCCGAACGTAGAATCGTCGGACGCTTCTCGGGGCGTTCCTCCGTAAGGCCGCTTTCAGGAAGAATCCTTGACACGGGCTGGGCGAAAGAACTGTAACTGGTGAGGCAGAGGAGAACCGCCGGGGCGTACAACAGAGAACTGCGAAACAACATGGTGCAGCTAGAGAGCCTATGCTATCGGGAACTCCCTGTCAATCCGTGGTTGCAGGCCACCCGAGTTTCCCGAAGCTGTTCTATCATGGCGATGTCGATGACAGCAGCAAATCGGATCCGTTTCTGAATGACACTCGATCGACGAGCATTCCTTGTGACCCCTGCGGCAGCAGCGACGGCAGCCCAGCAGAACACAGCCGGCATCACAGTGGATTTGACACCGCAGTTTGAGATATCCCCGACGCTGTACATGCAGTTCATGGAGCCTCTCGGGGTTACTGACAGCTCCTGCGAGGCGGCATGGGATTACGAGAAAGATGACTGGCGCCAGGACCTGATCGACGTGGTTCACGATCTCGCGCCGGGCATGGTTCGCTTCGGCGGCAACTACTCTCGGTACTACAAGTGGCGCGAAGGCGTTGGACCCGCGGCGAAGCGACCGTTGATGATTAACTACGACTGGGGCGGCAAGGAGACAAACCGGGTAGGCACCGCGGAGTTCGCCGACTTCTGCAAGCGGGTCGGCAATGCTGAGCCGATGTATTGCGTCAACTTCCTCTCCGACGGACACAAAGCGTTCTGGAAGACGACGCATGAAGGCAATCGCAGCGGTGACGCGAACGAAGCCGCCGATTGGGTCTCATACTGCAACGACCCGAGCGACAAGCTGCGCCTGAGCCATGGCCGCAAAGAGCCGTACAACTTCCGCTACTGGCAGATCGGCAATGAGACGTCGTACAGCGACCGGGGCTTTCCTCGCGACGAAGCCATTCGGCACACGATCGACTTCGCCAAAGCGATGCGGGCACGTGATCCGAAGCTGATTCTGATCGGATGGGGCGACCGCGAGCAGGGCCGTGATGAGACGTTGTGGGCCGGTCGCATGGCGCAGCGCGCGGGAGAACACCTCGATATGATCGCGATCCATTTGATGGGTCAGCGCCCGACACGGAAAGATACTGTGCTCGCCGGCAACAAGTATCAGTACGCTCCTGAGCAGGCCTGGGCAGAGATGCTCGAGCTGGCTGGGAACGTCGACCAGAGGCTGCGAACACTGGAACAGGCGGTGGGCAGCGTCAGCAAACGGCTGAACCTCGCCGTCACTGAAGGGCACCTTACGCTCATGCCGCACAATGCGAACAGCGTCCTCCTGGAATGGCTCAGCGCTGCCTATCACGCACGAAGCATGAATGCATACCAGCGTCACGGAGCGAAGGTGAAAATTGCGACTCTGGCAGACTTCTTCGGCAACCGTTGGACCGTTAACGCGGTGATGATTCCTGTGCCGCGCGGCAAGTCGTATCTCACCCCGGCCGGCGTTGTCATGCGCCTGTTCGGGAGGCATAACGGAAAGAACGGAGTGGACGTGACAAACGCCCCATCGTCGCTGGACATCGCAGCCAGCACTACAGGCAACAAGCTCTTCCTGCACGTCCTCAATCAGGATTACCGCCGTCCTGTGACTGCTGCGATCCGTGCGGCGGGCAGGCGTGTGACCGGTGGCAGGGTCTTTGAAATTGCGCCTGAAAATCCGCGAGAGTACGTCAGCAACGAGCAGCCGAAAGCGTTCGCTCCCGTGGAGAAGCCGCTGCCCAAAGAAGGGACATGGACCTTCCCTGCCCGATCAGTAAGCGCTCTGGAGGTTGACCTCGCATGATGAAGACGACGGCAGCGTTCTTTGTGATCACCACGGCGACCTGGGCCGCGTGCACCACCGATGGCAAGGGAAATGTGCAGGTCTCTGCAAATCCCCAGCAGTGGCGCACGGTAACTCTGACACTCGACGGGCCTTGTGCTGCTGAGTCCGGCGACCCGAATCCGTTTCTCGATTACCGCATGACGGTGTCGTTCTCACATGAGTCCGGCTCACCAAACTACGATGTGCCCGGCTATTTCGCTGCTGACGGCAATGCTGCGGAAACATCCGCCGACTCCGGGACGAGATGGCGCGCTCACCTGTCGCCCGACAAGCCCGGGCGCTGGACGTGGCGCGTGAGCTTGATGAAAGGCGGCAACGTGGCCGTGGTCGGTGGCGGAGAGCCGTTGAAGCAGTTCGACAAATCAGGCACATTTCAGGTAGCACCCACCAAAGACCGAGGGCGGCTGCAGTATGTCGGCAAGCGGTATCTGCAGTTTGCCGGATCGAAGGAGTATTTCCTGAAGACCGGTACCGACTCGCCCGAGACATTGCTCGCTTACTCGGATTTTGACGGTACCGAAACCCGCAAGTCGCCGCTGAAGACCTACGAGCCGCACACGAGGGACTGGAAGTCGGGCGATCCCCAGTGGAAGGGCGGAAAGGGCAAAGGTCTGATTGGCGCGCTGAATTATCTTGCGAGCAAGGGCGTCAACGGCATATCGTTCCTGACATACAACGCCGCAGGTGACGGCGACAACGTCTGGCCCTTTACCTCTCGCGACGAGAAGCTTCGCTACGACTGCTCGAAGCTCGATCAGTGGGCCATGGTGTTTGCACATGCACAGCGCCACGGGATATACCTGCATTTCAAACTGCAGGAAACAGAGAACGATGACGGCCGACATGGTCCGGACCGGAAGGCGGCGGCGGTATCCGCAGCGCTGGACGGCGGCGCTCTCGGCCGTGAACGCCGTCTGTACCTGCGCGAGCTGATCGCGCGTTACGGGCACTACATGATGCTGAACTGGAACCTGGGCGAGGAGAACACGCAGAGTGCCGAGGAACATCGTGCTATGGCTCAGTTCATCGCGGATATGGACCCTTACGATCATCTACGGGTGATACATACGTTCCCGCAGGAACAGGAGCGTGTGTATCGTGCGCTGCTCGGCGAGCAGTCGGCAATAACCGGGGCATCCCTGCAGAACGCCTTCGACGCAGTTCACAAGCTCACGCGTCACTGGATTGACGAATCTGCAAAGGCCGGGAAACAGTGGGTGGTTGCGAATGATGAACAGGGTACGGCGGACCTGGGAGTTCCACCCGATCCTGGCTACCGCGGATTCAACGGCACAGGTAAGGATGGCAAGCCCGTGCGGTCCATCGACGACATCCGCAAACAGACGCTGTGGGGCAATCTGATGGCCGGCGGTGCAGGAGTCGAGTACTACTTCGGCTACACGCTGCCGGAGAACGATCTGGTATTGCAGGACTTCCGAAGCCGCGATAAGAGCTGGGATTATGCACGGATCGCACTTGGGTTCTTTCGTGCACTTCCGTTTCACGAGATGACGGCTGCGGACGAACTCTCCGGCTCAGACGCATGGTGCTTTGCAAAACCGGGTTCGCACTACGTGGTTTATTTTCCGAACGGATCGGCCACGACGCTGGACCTCACTGCCGCCAGCGGGCGTTTTCGTTCCCGGTGGCTGAACCCGCGCACAGGCGAATGGACGGATGGTGGTCATATCGAAGGAGGCAGCAAGGTGAAGGTCGGCCCGCCGTCTGGCGCCGGCACCGATGACTGGGCGCTTTTGGTGCAGCGCTGAACAACGTGCAATCATCTCTTGTGGATATGCTTCGTACCCTTGCTTTAGCCGCCACGCTGGCCACATCAGCCTTCGCCGCTTCGACCGTGCATGAATTCACCCTGAAAGGGATCGACGGCAACCAGGTCCCGTTGTCGCAATACAAGGGCAAGGCGCTGCTCTTCGTGAACGTGGCCTCGCAGTGCGGTTACACGCCGCAGTACGCTGGCCTTCAGGCGCTGTACGAGAAGTACAAGGACCGCGGTCTTGTGATCATCGGCGTTCCCGCAAACGATTTCGGCAGCCAGGAGCCCGGCACCGACACTGAGATCAAAGAGTTCTGCTCGCGCAAGTACAACGTTACCTTTCCGATGATGTCGAAGGTCTCGGTAAAAGGATCGGGCATGACGCCGCTATATACGTACCTCACGCAGACCGGGGGTGACGTCAAGTGGAACTTCACGAAGTTCCTCGTTGACAAGGAGGGCAGGATCGTCGAGCGCTTCGAGTCCAAGGTGAAACCCGATGCGCCCGAACTGACAGCAGCCGTCGAGAAGACTCTCTCGCGTTAGTCTCTGCGGCGCGGGGTTGATGGGCCCCGCCCACCCCCGCCACCTTTTCGGGGACCGCCCTTGCCGCCCGGCCCTCGGGGCGGGCCGAATTTCCTGGGCGGCGGACCACCTTCGTCGCGCCCGCGTGGCGGACCAAACTTGCGGGGCGGACCGCCTTCATCGCGGCCTCGCGGTGGACCTGCGAACTTGCGAGGCGGCCGGTCCCCTTCATCCCGTCCTCGGGGCGGACCAAACTTGCGTGGCGAACCGCCTTCCTCCCGCCCTCGCGGCGGACCTGCAAACTTCCGTGGTGGCCGGTCCCCTTCATCCCGTCCTCGCGGTGGACCTGCGAACTTACGTGGTGGCCGGTCCCCTTCGTCACGCCCTCGTGGCGGACCAAAGTTCCGTGGCGGCCGATCTCCTTCGTCACGCCCTCGTGGCGGACCAAAGTTCCGTGGCGGCCGATCTCCTTCGTCACGCCCTCGCGACGGACCAAAGTTCCGTGGCGGCCGATC
>DASQEG010000128.1:0-9407 GCA_035633775.1 Bryobacteraceae bacterium | reverse complement strand
TACCGAAGGCCCAGGTCAAGGGTCAGCCGCTGTGAGATCTTCCAAGTGTCCTGAAAGAAGAGACCAACCTCATTCTGGCGGAAGTAGAAGTACCCTCGGTTGTTCTGATTCGTGAGCTCGGTGGGCAGCCCCAGCGCCATGGACGCAAGCCCATTTCCGGTAAACGGCACGATTTGGTCGCCCGCGGGGTCATATAGCGCTGTCCACGCTCCTCCAAAGCTATGAGATCCCTGCGCCTGCTGCAGTTCACGAACATTGTTCTGCTCATACCGCAACTTACCGCCGAATTTAAACGAATGCTTCCCCGTAACCCAGCTGACGGTATCCTCGACGACGTAGCCGGTCAGGTTTTCGTCCTTACGGTTGTCGGAGTCCCAGCCAAACAGGTCAGTGGAAATGGTCGGCCACCCGAGCGCGCCGAAAGGATTCGGCAGACCGAGCTCGCCTGCCCAACCGAACGGGTCAGCGAGCGTTCCATTGCTGTTTGTGGAACGCTGCAATCCAAGCGTCAGTTCGTTCAGAACCGTCGGCGTGAACATGCGCGTGTACTGCGTCGAGGCTGAGTACAACCGGGTGTTTTGCCGGCCGCTGCCGTACGAGTTCTCCATGTCCACTGGAGGCGCGCCGAAGCGGCCGCCGGTCTGCGAGAAAGCACGGTTGGTGATCGTGAACCGGCCCATCAGCGTGTCTTTCATGGACAGCCGGTGGTCGCCGCGCGTGGTGATCTTGTACGTGTTGTCCGCCTGCGGGTAGACTGCCTGGAAGTTTTCAGCCGCATAAGGGTTGATGTCGGTTGTAGGCAGCGGCGTGATCGCGCGCATCTTCTGAAAAAATGGGGACAGCCGGCTTTGTGGAATGGTGTTGTTCGGGAACTGCTGGCGCATACCCTGAGCGTCCGTGGTGAGCGGATCGTAGATGTTGCTTTTGCGGCCCTGCGCATCGACAACGTTGTTGAAGTTGCCGTTCCACATGTCAACAGTCGGCACGGACGCACGATAGAACACCTCCTGGCGCTGTCGCAACCCTTCGTAAGCGAAGAACCAGAATGTTTTGTCTCGACCGTTGTACAAGCCCGGGATGCTGAGTGGACCACCGGCCGACGCGCCAAACTCGTTCCGAATCAGCTTGGGCGCTGTTGCTCCGTCCTGCCGCTGGCGAGCACGCAGCCCGCCTCCGTTGTTACGGTGCGTTTCGAACAGACTGCCGTGAAACGAGTTGGTGCCGCTCTTGGTCACCAGCGTCACCGTTGCCGGACGGGAATACTGGGCCTGTGAGCCGGCCGTTTCAATCCGGAACTCGTCAACCGCATCCAAACCGGGCTGTACACGAGCGATACCGCCGCCAAACCGGTCCACGAGCGAAACGCCGTCCAGCAGCATCTCCGTCGCACCGACCTTCATTCCGTTGACGCGCGGATTCGCACCGCCTTCGACCCCGGGCGTCAGGGCGAAAAGGCTGCTGATGTTGCGACCGTCCAGCGGTAGTTGCCGGATGCGCAGGGCATCCTTAACGTCGCCGATCTCCGAGCTCTCCGTCGTGATCACCGGAGCGGCCCCCGTTACCTCTACCACTGTGTCCACCGAGCCTACCTGCATTGCCGCATCGACAACCGCGGTCTGCCCTGTCTGCAGGTCGAGCGTGCCGGCCCACTTGCGGAATCCCTGCGCCTCGACCGACACGGTGTACGGCCCGGGGGGCAATGACGAGACCGAGTAAATCCCGTCCGAAGTGGATGAGGAGCGCCGGGTCAGGCCCGTGTTCTGGTTCGCGACCACCACGGTCGCGCCAGAGATGGCGGCCTGAGTTGTATCGACAACCGTACCGCGTATGGTTGCGGTGCCCTGCGCAAGCGCCGGGATGGACAGCAGCGTCACGCCTATCAGGAGCCCGAGCCCCTCCAGCGCAACTGCTCGATAAGTTTTAAACACCTGAAGTCTCCAATGGGATCTCAAGCACGTGCCGTCGCGGTGGTGCGGGGCTTCGCGCCAAAGCAAATCTCAGCTCACGTAGCCAAGTGGGTTTCTGCTGAGTATACGTTTGCGCCGCCACGCGGTCAAGCACTTTCTTACAGCTGACAAGGCGCGGCGCGCCGCCGGAACAGCAGCCAAACCGATGCTATGCACGCTACTTTGCCCTTGCAATCCGATTTTCCTTCTGGTAACAAGATATTACCCAAATGACCCAGGTCTCGCAGCACCGGCACATGCCGCAGCGCATGATGCATGTTCGCGGCGCCAACCGCGCGCTCGTACTTCAGGTACTGCGCAAGAATCCCCACCTGTCCCGCGCCGAACTCGCCCGGCGAACAGGCCTGTCCGAAGGGGCCGTATCCCGGATCACGGCCGAACTGCTGCTGGAGAAGCTGATCTTTGAGCAGGGTTCGGAAAACTCAACCGGTGGAAGACCAGGTCAGCGTCTCGACCTGGACGCGACTCACTACAGGTCCGTCGGCGTGGAGGTTCACGAATGGCAGACTCGTGTATCGGCGGGCACCCTCAGCGGAGAGATCGTTGAAACAGAGTGGTTCCGCACGCCTGAGTCCGCGACAGACACGCTGGACCAGATCGCCGCACGAGTGCTTTCCAGCCGCGATCGTCACCCCTCGCATCCGATCCTGGGTGTAGGGATCAGCTTGCGCGGCATCATTGACGATGAGCGCGGGGCAGTGAAACTCGGTAGCACACCCCAGTGGACGGGCGTGCGCGTCACCGAGTACCTGCAGGAACGGATCGGAATACCCGTGCATGTGGAGAACAACGTCCGGGTGGCCGCGCTCGCCGAGTACACGTACGGCGGTACCGAAATCCACAACAGCCGCTGCCTGCTGCTGGTGCGAGTGGATGAAGGGGTTGGACTTGGAATCGTTCTCAACGGCGAGCTTTACCGTGGGCCCCGCCGTGCCGCAGGAGAGTTCGGTCAGATGGTCGTCGCCGATTCGCCTGGCGGAGGAGCTCACGATCGGCCTGGGTCTCTGGAAAGGCTCGCAGCGAATCCGGCCATCGCCTCGCGTTACGCTGCGCTGGCGCAAAACGGCAAGGCGGGCCGCGGTGACACTGAGAGTCGCGTTCGAACGATCTGCCACCTGGCGATGCAGGGAGACCCGCACGCAGCTTTCGCAGTGCGTGAGGCGATGCGTTACCTCGGCATCGGAGTCGCCAATGCTGTGTGGACGCTTGATCCTGATGTGGTGCTTGTACACGGAGCCGTCACCGAAGCGTGGCCGCTGGTAATGCGGGCAATCCAGGAGCAGTTCCCGACCGGCCAGGAGATCCCGCACTTTCGTGACCTTATCCTGCGGCCGTGCGCGCTCGGGCAGGATTCGGGGATCATCGGGGCTATGGCGCTGCCCTTCGTAAGCATCTTTGCCACCGGCCACGTTTGCGAGCCGGTAGCCGCCGCTGCGAGAACATGAAGCTGCTTATAGCTGCAGCCCTGATCGCGGGAGGGTGCTGCGTCGCCCAAACACAGTCTTTCTACGACCGCACTCATCCTTCAAAGGTATTCGGGCAGGAGCGAAACTACCGTGTTTTCCTCCCGCGATCCTACGAGGGCAGCACGACGCGCTATCCGGTCATTTACTACTTCCACGGACACAGTGACCGGTACACGCTGGAGCATTACGACAAAGGCAAGGACACGGTGCCGAAGATCGCTTCATTCGTCGGGACTCATGATGTCATCGTTGTCTCCGTTGACGGCTATGTGGCACGGGACTACAGCGGCTTCTACGGAGGATCACCGTGGGATGTCCGAGTAGAGGGCGGCGATTACGATTTCGGAGCCTGCTTCAAAGAGCTGGTCGCGCACATTGACTCCACGTACCGCACACTGACCGACCGCGGGCATCGTGGCACTTCCGGCCTGAGCATGGGCGGCTTCATGAGCCTCTGGCTGAGTGCGCGGTATCCGGATCTCATCGGGAGTGCGTCTGCTTTCAACCCGGGTCCTGAGTTTTATGCCGGGGAGAAGGGCGCGCGCCTGCTCTGGCGGCCCAGGGACCATGTCACCAATCACACGCACACGGCGATTCGTCTCGTACGTGCCAGCGGCGACTACATCAGCCAGTATCACGAGGAAACGCGCGACGCTTACGCACGGAGCAGCGTGCCTTTCGAGTTCCGGCAGGACGAGTACCACCGTCACTGGGCAACATCCATCGCCGAGACATTCGATTTCCACATGCGTGCATTCGGTGATTCCGCCATGAACAACATCCCCGAAATGTGGAGTCACGCCAGTCCATATCGGCAGTTCAAGGTGTGGGGCTACGCAGTCGAGTCATCGGGCGAAGGTCCAGCGTTCACTTTTCTCCAGGACGTGCGCCAGAGCGGGCTTCGGGTGATGACGCGGCGGTGGGCTCCTGATGGACCTTCTGCACTGAAGCAGATCACGATACGCACGGCACCGCTCTATAGTGCCGGCTCAACCTACACGATCCTCGACCACAATCTGCAAACCGGCAAAACAGACCGAAGCGAAGTTGTGGCCGACCAGCACGGAAGGCTGACCCTCTCGGTGGACGGAGCGGGTCATCAAATCAGCTTCGGAGGCCCGGGAACCGGGGGCGAGCCTCCGGTGGTTCTGCCCATGACGACGAGCGACGTCCTGCGCCTGGAACCTGCTCGTGATCTGACGCTGCCGCTACGCATTTACAACCCGAGAGCACAACCGCTGGAAGTCCTGAAGGTCAAGGTTACTTCGGAGTATCCGACGGTGCACGTCCTGAGCGACTCGGCTGAGGTGCGGAAACTGGCGTCTGGCGCAGTTGTGGACGTGAGCGGGAAACTCCGCATCCGGCTGACATCCGGGGGAGGCTATTTTCTGCCAGCGTCCGTGACGCTTGTCATAACTTACGACGGCTGGCACACCGCGGAACACCGGGTTCCTCTGCTGATCGCGCCGGAGTCCGCGTCGCCGCCAGCTGCCTTCGAGGTACTCGACGGGCGCACGATGAGCTTCAGTGTCTTTCGCCAGAAGGGCAACAAGGGCGGTGGCGAATCTGTAAAGCGCACGGTCACAGAAGGGCGGGGGAATGGGAACGGCATTCTGGAACCCGGCGAAGAAGCAACTATCTGGGTTCAGATGCGACAGGGGATGGATCCCTTCGACAAGAACAACTGGTACCGCTCAAAGGTGCGCGACAGCTCAGGCACCCTGGTCGAGGTTGCCGATCTTGAGGAGCAGAAGCAACGCGAATGGACCGGGGCTAAGGAGCGGACCAGTGTCGTCCGCCTCAGGGACGGTGCCGCTTCCGATGCATCTGTTCTGCTAGAGAACGAGAGCTGGTCCTACCACTACACGCCGGATGTTCGCTATGGTACTGAACGCCTCTACCAGGCGTTCCAGCTGCACACTCGGCACCTGCACCGCCTCGACATCAAGGCTCTTATAGCTGCACGCCCAACTCGTCCCAGGTGATGACCTTCTGCTTCGTCATGGCGAGGTGTCCCATGATCGCCGTAAGTGCGGCCGTTGCACCCACCGTGATGTCAGCCGGGTTCGGTCCGCCTTTGCTGATGCAGTCGTAGAACGCAGTAACGTGCGCGTGTGGCGGCTCTTCCACCTTGGCGGCCAGCGGCGTCCCCGATCCCTTTCCCTGCAACGGGTACATGTTGGTTGAGGGAAGCAGGTCCACGGACCCTTTGGTGCCGAAGACATGGATGTATTGATTGCCGCCTGGCATTCCTGCAGGGTGAAAGACGCTCTGCGTGAAGGACATCTTTGCCCCGTTTGCATAGTCGTAGGCGAGTACGCCGCAATCGAAGATCGTACGACCGGGAGGATCGTTCTTGTAGAGCAGTGTTCCGCCAAACCCTGATGCTCGGACCGGGTGGGCTCCAATCGCCCAGTTGCATGCATCCACGTTGTGTACGGACATCTCGATCAGGTAACCGCCTGACTTGTTCACGTCGAAGTACCAGTCTCCGGATGAGCTGTCATGCGGAAGATCGGCCGGCCCGTGGCGTTGCGCCTTGACCATGACGACATCGCCGATCGCACCTTTCCGAATCTGCTCAATCGCCCTTTGCATCTGCCGGAACGATCGCATCTGCTGGCCGGCGACGAATACTTTGCTGTTGCCTCGGGCCGCGTTCACAACATCGCGAACCTGTTCAGGCGTTATGCCAATCGGCTTCTCACAGTACACATGTTTGCCCGCCTGAATCGCGGCCACGGCCATCTCGGCGTGCAGATGCGGCGGCGTAGCAATGAACACCGCGTCGATATCTTTTCGGTCGATGATTTTGCGCCAGTCCGCGTATGTCGCGGGATTGTCCTTCGCGGCTACTGTTGCCGCCGTGTCCAGCCTCGCAGGTTTGAGATCACAGAGGGCGGCGACTCGGGCATTTGGCTGTTCGAGCACTCCCTTGAGTACGTATGAGCCGCGATTGCCCACACCGATCATCGCTGTCGGAATCCGGGTGGCGTCCGTCTGCGACAGGGCCGACTGTGCGGCCGCGGCGGAACCAAGCAGGAAGTACCTGCGATCGATGTTCATTTCATGTCCTCTATTTCGCTGTTCAGGCCGTCGTTGCGGCAGGGGTGCGCTCGAGGCCCGCAAGCACTGCTTCGAGAAACTCACGTGACCGTCGGGCCAGGCGGTCGATGCCTTCGGGTCTGTCCGGCCGCGGCACGAGCGGCTCGAAGATGTTTTCGGCGGCCAAAGGCATGGCCAGCCCCGTACGCATTACTGGCGCCAAGAGTTTGTAGTGGTCGATTTCCCCGAACCCGATGCCGCAGTCTTCATCTTTGGGGAAGTTGCGGTGATCCTTGATCGCAAACGCGCGGACATCTCTCCAGCACTTGCGAATATCGGGCAGCGGATCGTGATTCTCGTAATCGAGAACGTTGCCTGCGTCGTAGCACATCCTGACTGCGTCATGGCCTACATCGGCGATGATGCGGGAGCAGTGCTCGCCTGTGGCCGTATTCCCGCCATGTTGTTTGATCACAATCGTCACTCCCGCAGAACGTGCATGGTCCGCCACACCTCTCAGGTTGCGAACCACCGGGTCGTACTCGCCGGCACTGGTTTTGCCGAACACGATGATGAAGGGAATCTTTGCTGCTTCGGCCTGGTCCACACGCCGGCGGTACGCGTCTGCCGCTTTCGGCTCTTCGAAGTTGACGGTGGAAAACATCATCACCGGCTGCAGCCCAGCGTCACTGGATCTGCGACTAAGCTGACGGGCATCGGCCGGTGGAGCATCGACCGCCAGCAGCGGTCTGCTGACGCCTCCCGCATCGCGGTGGCTCACTCCCCAGGCGACGTATTTATATCCCGCGGACTGAATCCCGCTCAGGGCTCGCTCGAAGGGGAAAGCACCATAGGGCAATGTCATGCACGCAACCTGGAAGCGCGTGCCTGCCTCAGTCTGCGGTGCAGCCGATGCAAAGGCTGGGAGGGCGAGAAACTCACGGCGGTGCATCACGGCAGTTCCCTGATCTCGACATTGCGATAAAACACGGGCCAGCCCTCCGACTGCAGACAGATGTTTCCTTCCGATGGTGAACTGCTGTGGCCCTCGTTGACCAATACTCCATTCAGCACGACATCGATGTGCCCGTCCTTGGAGGTGATTTCGTACTTCTCCCAGTCACCAAAGCGGGGGCGCTGCTTGACGATAGGGCCGCGTTTCGCGCCGCTTACCTTTGCCCCACGCACACCAAACAAGCTGCCGGCTTCACCAAAGTGTCCCTGCACCTCGAGCGACACCGGCCAGCCGTCCTTTGTCTCAGTGGCATGGATGAAGAATCCGGCGTTCGGCCAGCCCTCGTCACCGGGGCGGGGCTCGTAACCCTCCTGGAAGCGCCACTCCGCACGCACGCCGTAATTGCGGTACTATTTCCTGCTCCGCAGAAACCCATTCGGCTGACCCGTGCTGCCGATAGCACCGTCGCGCAGATACCAGGCGTCGGGCGGTGTCCTGCCCTCGACGCTCCAGTGCTCGGAGATGTCGCGCTTCGGCATGAGTGAAACGAAACCGTCGCGCGCATTCGCGCACAGACAAAGAAACAGAAGCAGAAGAGCGTTTGTCATGAGGCACTCGCAACGCCGCACCAGCGGCAGATGAAGGTAAGGAGTACGGCAGCGGCATCGGCGAGCGAGTCGAGTTCGACATACTCATCGGGGTTGTGAGTGTTGCCACCGCTTGCCCCCCAGAGCGCGGCCGGGATGCCGAACCGATGGAACACGTAAAGGTCGCAGGGTCCCTCGATGCCCTGCACCAGCGGCCTGTGCTTTCGCACATCGGCGGCCGCGGACGAGAGCTCCGCCAGAAGCGGATGATTATCGTCAAGCGCAGAGCCCGGCAGCCACCGAATCGGATGCTCAATCTGCGGCGCGCAGACAAACACGTCCCGATGAGCGCTGAGAATCGCGTCAAACCACTCGTGAAACTCCCGATCCACAGCATCGAGCGACTCGCCCGGCATAGCCTGCCAGAAGAACTCGACGCGGCATACAGAAGGCACGTTGGTCGGCTCGGATGTGCCCCACGCCGCAGTGTGGACTCGCGTCACCGTGGCCGGAACCGGGTTTTCGAGGTGATCGTAAACGGCGGGTACCGAGACGGAACGGAGCCGCTGTGCCTGAAATTCGGCAACCCCATTCAGAAAGACTCGAAGCTGCTCGATGGCGCTCGCCTGGGCCGCACATAGAATCCCGTCGTTGGGCGATCGGAACGTGATATGGACTGTACGGCCTCCGCGCTGTGCCGGGCAGACACGGAGGGACGTGGGTTCTGAGATGATTGCCGCGTCTGCGTTGAAGTCCATCAGCCGGCCAGCGAGCGTGCCGTTCACCCCGCCGAACTCTTCATCGACAACGGATTCAAACACCAGGTCACCCGCAAGGCGTATGTCGAGATCGCGCAGGGCCTCAACGACGAAAACGTTCGTCGCAATCCCGCACTTCATATCATTGGAGCCTCGGCCATAGAGCCGGCTTCCTTCGATTTGGCCGCCGAATGGATCACGCGTCCACGGTTCAGCTCCTATGGGCACGGTATCGACATGTCCCGATATCACGAGCGACCTGCCACCGCCCGACCCTGCGCGCCTCGCGCCCACATTGGGCCGATTCGTGTAGTCGCGCCCTGGCCAGTACAGCGGGTGCTGTTCGATACCGGGAACCTCAGCGGGAGTGTACAAGACAGGTTCCCACCCTGCCTCCCGTAGCCGCTCCGCGATATATTCCTGGCAGGCGCGTTCTGAGCCCAGCGGAGCACGGTTCTCGCTCGGGCGGGCGACAAGGTCCTGCAGCAGCGCTGTCAGCCGCCCCGACCGACTTCGCACGTATTCATTCACCTGCGGAAGGACAGAGGTCATGAAAGATCCAGTTCCCTCAATTTTCCGCGAAACCCTTTGGTAAGCACAGCCAGGTAGCACGAACCCGTCGCGAGCCA
>DASQEG010000127.1:0-3285 GCA_035633775.1 Bryobacteraceae bacterium | reverse complement strand
CAATTCTCCTAGGCAGCAGCAAGTCATGCACCAAACTAATTCGAGCCTAAATGCCTGCAATCAAAGCCGCCCAGCGTTCCCGGTGCGAGCGCAGCGGGTCTGAACTGACCCAGGGCTGTGTCGGTGTGACACAGCCCTCGGAAAGATCAGAAATTAACCTTCAGCCCGAGCTGAATCACACGTGTGGTGACACCCTGAACGCCCCCGCCAATCGAGCCGAACGTCTGCGAGCGGATGTTCCGGTCAACAGCATTTGGATCCGGGTTGTAGTGCTGCAGGAGGTTGAAGATCTCGGTGCGGAACTCCGGCCGGATCCTCTCTGTAATTGAGAACGTCTTGTTCACCGAAAAGTCGGTGTTGACCAGGCCGGGAAGGCGGATCGCGCCGGTTCGAGGCGAGTTTCCGAAGCGACCGAAGGGAGGTTCTGCGAAGGCGTGCGTGTTGAACCAGCGCTGCCATGTTCGTTCGCTCGCGGGCAGCATGGACGGGAGGCCTGTAGCATCGGGACGGGAGTTCACACCGGTTCCCGTCGTATCAAGGTTCAGCGTGATCGGAGCTG
The DNA here is from genome assembly GCA_035633775.1 of Bryobacteraceae bacterium. Taxonomy (GTDB): domain Bacteria; phylum Acidobacteriota; class Terriglobia; order Bryobacterales; family Bryobacteraceae; genus JAWXCM01. The sequence goes on along the minus strand of DASQEG010000127.1, from coordinate 2,726 downwards.
GGAAACCGGACTGCGCGGTGATGATAGTTGACACCTGCCAGCCCGCAAGCAGCGCACGAGTAATTCCTTTCGAGCTTCGGAAGAACGGCAGTTCATACAGGATTGTGTTCACGGCCCGGTGCGTCACGTCGAAGCCCGACAGGGCGCGCTCGTTTTGCAGGTTGTAGATATCCTGCGGAGCCCCAATGAATGAGCCGCCACCCACTTGGCCGCCAATATCATTCGGACCGGAAATGGACTTCGACCAGGTGTAGGCAGACAGGAACGTAAGCCCGGTGGCCATACGCCGCTCGCCTTTGAGCTGCAGCGAATGATAGATGGAATTGCCGATGCTCTTGTCTCCCGTGACGGGCCGCTGGAACGCCTGATTCGGCCGGCGCGCATTCAGAGACGGCAACCCTGGAGTGCGGGGGTCTACAACCTCTATGGGCCGGTTCATGTCATTAAAGGTGACAATCAGTTTCGTGCCCTTGGAGCCTACGTACCCAGCGTCCACAACAATCTTTCCGGGCAGTTGCTTCTGAATGTTGAGATTCCACTGCTGGACGTAGGAGTCGCGCATGTTCTGGTCATTGCTGACTGCGAAGTTGTACGTGCCTGTTGCTGCGGCACTGGTGAATGCATTGTTGAAGAACAGGTTTGGCGCACCGGTGATGTTGCCGATCACGTTCGCTCCGGCGGTGGCCTGTGCACCTTCGGCCATGGCGAAGATCGCGTTCGAGATCTGAGGGGTGTAGTAGATGCCGTACCCGCCGCGCAGCACCGCATCGCTCAGGAACCCGGGGCGGTAGGCAAATCCAAATCGCGGTCCGAAGTTGTTGTGGTCCGAGGTCATCAGTCGACGGCCGTACTCCGACGTCTCGGGCGTCACCAGGCGGCTCACGATGAGCCCGTTCTGCTCGATGTTGACCATCTGGTCGTCGCCTTGTACGTAGCGCCCGAAAAAGTCATAACGAAGGCCGAGATTCAGGGTCAGCCGGGGCGTAATCTTCCAGTCGTCGTTGATGTAGTAAGCTTGCCACCAGTTCCTCAGGCCAGTGGACGTATGTGCTGGATTCAGTCGTCCTGAGCGGACATATCCGAGCATGAAATCCGCCAGCGCGCTTCCGGTGTATGTACCGTCGAATGTGAATGAGCCACGCGGATCGCGCGCCTGTTCGAACGTGACGCCGCGGCGGGCAAGGTTCACGCCGACGCGGAGGAAATGTCCTCCCACCTGCATGGACAGCCCATCATCGAACTGAAGGATGCTGTTCGAGCGGTCGCGCGGCCCAATCTGCCGGTTGAGATCGTACATGTTGGTGATCCCGTCAAGGCCCGATACGGAAATCGACGGAGGTCCGAACTCTTTCGGCAGCCGCGATACTCCCGGCAGATTCATCGCACCGACGACATCGAACTCCGCCCTTTCGGTCGTGCCGAACACCTCAAACTCAGCGAACTCATGCCACCCGGTGCGAAACTCATTTACGACTGTCGGCGTGATGGTTCTGACCCATGATCCGCCGATGTTGCGCGTTGTTCCGAGGTTGTTGCGTTCATCGTTGCCCCAGAAAGGCACACCTGCCTCGTACGTGTCGTTGAAGATGTAACGAACGCTTACCTGATCCTTAGCCGAGAACAGGTGATCGACGCGCCCGGTGTAGCTGTCCTGCCAGGATACGGCGCTAAAGGTCGGCGACAGGTAGTTGAAGGCCCCCTGGCTAGTGTTGGGCAGCGGCTGAAATTGCAGGAACGCCAGCGCCTCAGGACTTAGCCGGCTGCGTGGAATGACGTTGTTGGTAATACCGATGTTCAGCGGATCGCGAAGGACAATTGGCTGCCCGCTGCGTGCGTCGGTCAATCCACCGAAATCGCCGTTTCGCTGAGCTTGTGTGGGCACACGGCGGAAACCCGGCACCGCTCCCTGCGCCAGGCGACCCGATTCCCAGTTGAAGAAAAAGAAGGTCCTGTTTCGGCCCGAGTAGAGCCCCGGGATGCCAAGCGGTCCACCCAGATTGGCACCGAACTGGTTACGGTTGAGTCGGGGCGGAGTCACATCGCGATTGGCGATGGCATCGTAGCTTTGCGTCAGCGCATCGTTTCGGTTGAACAGCCACAATGTGCCGTGGAAGTCGTTACCGCCGCGCTTTGTCAGCATTGTGACGTAGCCGCCAGGAGCCCCGCCCGAATCGGCTGCGTAACTGCTTGTCTCAACCTTAAACTCTGCAAGTGAGTCCACCGAAGGTGAGAAGGAGTAGGTCATGGCGTCATAGTCCATGAACTCGATACCGTCGATAAAAAACCGGTTCGCCGTGTCGCGGCTGCCGTTCGCGTTCATGCCCGTCGAGCCGAAGGGCGAGTCCTGTTGTCCGATGGATCCGCGTCCCCGGCGGACGGTGATGGATCCGGGAGTACCGGCGTTCACCCCGGGGATCAGCTGCGCGAGTTGAACGAAGTTGCGGCCGTTCAAGGGCAGATCTACGATCTTGGCCGAGTCGATGACCGTGCCGACCGTCGAGGTCTCGGTCTGCAACAGCGCCGCCGAGGCTTCGACGTTCACGGTCTCAGAGACCTCGCCGATCTGTAAACTGAAGTCCAGACGAGCGGTCTGCTGTACCTGCAGCGTCACGCGCTCCACGCGCGAGACCTGGAAGCCGGTGAGCGTGGCAGTTACCGAGTAGTCGCCTGCAGGCAGGAAGGGAATTGTGTAAGCTCCGCCTTCATCACTGACCGCGCTCCGCTGC
>DASQEG010000126.1:0-4032 GCA_035633775.1 Bryobacteraceae bacterium | reverse complement strand
GGGCGTGGACCGGGGCGCCGACGACGGCGCGATCAAGGCCGCCTACCGCAAGCTTGCTCTTAAGTACCACCCCGACCGCAACCCGGATAACCGCGAGGCGGAGGACAAGTTTAAGGAAGCCGCCGAGGCATACAGCATCCTGAGCGACAGCAGCAAGCGTGCAGCCTACGACCGTTACGGTCACCAGGGCGTGCAGGGTGCTGCAGCCGGCGGCTTCGACCCCAATGGTTTCCAGGACTTCCAGGACATTTTCGGCGACTTCTTTGGCTTCGGCGATCTGTTCGGCGGCCGGACGGGTGGAGCCAACCGTCGCAATCGGCCTCAGCGGGGCGATGATGTGCGCTACGACCTGGAGATCTCGTTTGAGGTCATGATGCGTGGCCTCACGGCCGAGCTTCAGGTTCCGCGCACGGAAGCCTGCACCCGTTGTAATGCCAGCGGAGCTGATCCCGAAGACGGCCTGACTGTCTGTCCCGTCTGCCAGGGCCGCGGCGAAGTTGTGTATCAGCAGAGTTTCCTTCAGGTGCGGCGTACCTGTGGCCAGTGCAATGGGCGTGGGCAGATTGTTCGGCGTCCCTGCGTTGAGTGCAAGGGTGCAGCCTACATCCGCAAGGACCGGAAGCTGAAGGTGAACATCCCCGCGGGAGTCGATACCGGAACTCGCGTGCGTGTGACGGGCGAGGGCCAGCCCGGTGCCAATGGCGGTCCACATGGCGATCTTTACGTGTTCATCTCTGTACGCGAACACCCGGTGTTCGACCGGCAGAACGAGGATCTGGTCTGCACGGTGCCCGTAAATGTCGCCCAGGCGGCGCTCGGTACCGAGGTCGACATCGAAACCTTCGACGGGCTGCAAAACGTGTCAATCCCCGACGGAACACAGCAGGGCGAGCGCATTCGGCTGAAGGGCTTGGGGGTGCCACGTCTCAACGGCGGCGGACGCGGTGACCTGTGGGTTCATGTGAACGTGCGGATTCCCAAGAAACTCAGCAGGGAAGAGCGCAAGCTGTTCGAGCAGCTAAACGCCGTTCTGCCCGCTGAGAACCAGCCCCACGAGAAGGGCCTGTTCGAAAAGGTGAAGGATTTCTTCGCCTAGCCTTCAACCGACGATTCACGCTGGCGCGATCTGTGTATCTGAGGCGCCAGCGCGAGGCACATTCCCTGCTGAAGTGACTCGCTGCGGCTGCTAAGCAAAAGCTTCGCGCAGCACGGACAGACTCTTCGGAACCGCAGCGGAAGGGTCTTCCTTCCCCTCCATTTCGAGCGATACCCAGCCGCGGAAACCGGCGTCCCGCAGGATGCGGGCGATTCGCTTGTAATCCAGGTTCAGCGTGTACCACTCGCCTCCGCCGTAGTAGGTCTTCGCCTGCACGATGGAGGCGTGGGGCGCTAGCTTCGCAATGCCTTCATATGGATCACCCGCGAAGTTGCCGGTGTCGGCGTTGATCACCAGCCACGGCGAGTTGACCTCACGCCAAATCCGAAGCAGCATGTCGATGTCCGTCGTCAGGCCCCAGTGATTTTCCAGCGCCATTGCTACACCTTTCTTCTCTGCATAAGGAAGGCAGGCACGAATGGATTCAACTACCCAGCGAAACGCATCTTCGGTTGTAAACCCCTGAATCGGAGGCTCGTTTCCTTTAACTTTCATCAGTTCGTCGAACGAAGGGATCGTATTCCATCGCCCTGAGTTCAGGCGAATCGCCGGGATACCCATCTGTGCAGCGAGGTCGATGCAGCGCTCGGTGTGCGCGATATCCTTCCTGCGCTCCGGAGCATCCGGGTGCACGAAATCCTGATGTATCGACAACATAGGAAGTGCAAGGCCATTCCTGAAGGCAAGTCTTTTCAGACCGTTGAGGTAGGGGATCGATTCCTCTGCCATTTGGCGATGAAGTACCTCAACGCCGTCGAACCCCAGTTCGGCCGCATGTTCGATGACCCGCTCGATTGGATACTTTGCCGTCCGGAAGTGCCAGTAGGAATACGTGGAGACGGCCAGGCGAACTTTGCGCTGCCCGTTTGGCTGCCCGATGGCCGGCAATCGGTTGAGCAGCGCTACTGCCGCGGTGGTTTCAAGCAGCGATCGTCGCGTCATTCAGTGATTGTCACGCATGCAGTATGATCGATGCCGATGACCAAAAGATTCGCGTGTGTCGCCCTGCTTGCAGTCTTGGCAGCCTTAGTCGCTGAGACGTCCGACGAAGCCGCTGTAAGAACCGCGCATGAAGCCTACATGAAGGCGGCTCGCGACGGCGACCGCGCCACGCTTGAGAAGCTGTTCTCTGACCGCCTGCAGTACAGCCATTCGAACGCGAATGTCGAAACAAAGCAGCAGGCGATCGACGCCCTTATTAAAGGCAAGAACAACTTTGAGCTGCATTCCCAGACCATCAACGTTTACGACGGCAAAGTTGCGACCATTCGAGCGAAAGTGACGGCACACCTTCCCGCCGGCGATATACCGCTATCGATGTTGCAGGTGTGGGTGAAGGGCGGGGGGAACTGGCAACTTGTGGAGCGCCAGACAACCCGATTGCCTGCCGCACAGTAAGTTCACAACGTCCCCACATGCCGATCAGCCGGGCGGCCGTCGTGTGTGCAATTTGACCTACTTCCGCATCGGCGTTATTTGATGACCATCTTGCCCAGCGCTTCACCGCTGCCGGGCATAGCAGTGCCGCCCGGTGCGCTGCCGTTGACTTCGAGTATGTACGCAACAATGTCGGCGTAAACGTCCTTCGGCAGCGAAGCTGGCGCGGCGGGAGGCATTGTTTTATGTGCCCGGTCGTAGAGTGCACGAACACTGCGGCCACTCCACACGTTCCTGAAGTATTCCCCCGCCAGAGGAGTTCCCATGGTGCCATTGGTCATCGTGCTTCCATGGCACACTGCACAGCTGGCGTTGTAGGCCTTCTTACCGGCCGCAGCCTGAGCAGCAGTGAACTGAGGTGGTGTTCCGCCAACGATCGTTTCCTTCGGCACGTCCTTCGCGGGCGGCGCCGTTTGGCTTACGACGCCGGGTTCGTGCGCTGGCTCCGGCGTACCCTCGCCCTCGTACGTATAAGCGAGAATCGCGCCTGGGTCCTGCATGCGCGTGGCAACTCCACCCGCAAGGGCCTCCACGATTCCACCTGAATCCGTAGCGACATAGATCGTCCTGCGATCCGGACTCACAGCCGTGTCACGGAAGCGGTTCTCTGACTGAAAGTATCTCGAGATCGGACCGGCAGCGGCGGTTCCCGTCGAGTTCAGCGGAACGATGTAGAGCGACCCGCGCTTAAGCGTAGTCACCATGACAACCCTGTCCCATCCGGGAATGCCATCGGTTCCGGACTGGTAATGCTCAATGCTGGAGGGCGCAACGGTAGGCCAGCAAATGTAGTTGATTCCCTTGCAGGCCGGATCCTGAAAGTTGTGCGTACTCGGGACGGTAAAGAGGGTCGCGATCGGCTCCACAAAAGGCTTCTCGAACGCTGCCTCTCGCTGCCGGGGAACGGACGAATGTATCGCGAGATCGCTGAACTTGAGCTGCGCACAAGGGGTGGTCGCTTCCGCCCAGCGTGCGAACTGGTACGCTTTCTCGTCCTTCAGGCCAGCAACATTGGGCCAGCCGTAGTTCGCCCCTGACTTGAGAATGTTCACCTCGTCATCCGTTTTCGGTCCGTGTTCGGATGCGTACAACGTGCCATCGGGGGCAAAGTCAATGCCCTGGTGGTTGCGATGGCCGTACGTCATCACGTGGCTGACGACGCCGTCAAGCGAGGGATTATCGTTTGGAATCGAACCATCAAGGTTGATGCGGAGAGTCTTGCCCACGTAAGCCGCGTAATCTTTTGTGTCGATCTCGCGCCGTGTCGGGAGGCGCTGTGATTCAACCGGGAAGCAGCTGTTCCCAAGCTGGTTATGCCCCTGATCACCAAGCGAGAGGTACAGCTTCTGGTCGGGGCCGAATTTCAGTCGTCCGGCGACGTGGTCATTGCCGGCCGGAAGTCCCGTGAGGACCTCAACCGGGCTGGACAGCTTCCCTTC
>DASQEG010000125.1:0-13625 GCA_035633775.1 Bryobacteraceae bacterium | reverse complement strand
GGGAACGAAGGTCGCCGGGGTCTCAACGGCAATCGTCTTCTCGGCTGCCCCGGATGCTGCATTCCACAGCCTCAGCTTGCCGTCGTTGCAGAGTGCAGCCAGGCTCCTGCCGTCCTGAAGAAACCGCACCTGGCTCACGGGGCCTTCGGAGGTGATCTCACGCCTGCTGGCCATCAGGCCTTCTCCAGCACGATATCGAAACTGATCTCTGCCCGCGGCATAGCTTCCTCAAAGAGCTTAACCGGCCGAACCAGGTCACGGTTGCCGACGATCCGGCGCTTCCCAAAGTTCTTGTCCGGGTCTCCTTCGAAGAAGGGGTCGGTAGCGAAGTACACCTGAGTGATCAGCGTTCGATGACCTGGCGCCGTGATCATGTAGTGGATATGCTGCGCTGGCCGGTCGGCATAGTGCCCTGGCAGGATCGTCTCGAGCGAGTACTCGCACCGCTCTTCCGTGGCGATCTTCGCCCGGTACCGATAGCCCTGGAGGTCGTAACGCCCAGCGTGATCGGTCTGCCACACGTCAACGTGTGCGCCGGGCACTTTCTCACCTCTGGTGTTCATGACGCTGCCCACAACCCTCAACGGGAAGCCGGGCTCACCGGGTTGGTGGAGCCGGGAAACGTTCGGCGCATGCTTTTTGAAGAATGGTCCCAATACTTCGGCCGGAGTAGGCTTGCGCACCTGTTGTTCGCCCGCCTGCCAAAGTGCAAGCAGCCGAGTGGAAGATAACGGCGTTGCCGCGATTAGCGTGCCTTTACCGATGCAGTTGCCGAGCCAGTCACGGCGGCGCAGCATGTAATCGTTTTTCGGCATTGCGCGAGTATAGCGCAACCAGCGTCAGGCGAACAGCTGCTTCACTACTGTTCCTTTGCCGTCTTTCGTGACGTGAACGGGGCGGCGTTCCACCTCGACACCCGCTGTCGGCGCAATACCGAGAGCAGCGTACAAGGTCGCATGCAGATCTGTAATCGTGACGGGGTCGCGGACGATGCTGCAGGGACGTTCGTCTGCTGTTACGCCGTGCAGGTATCCGCGTTTGAAACCGCCGCCGAAGATCAGAACACTTCCGGCTTCGGTGAAGTGCCGGTGCATGCCGTAGTGCTGCGTCGTTGCGATCACATCGGGCTGCTTCACCTGCTCCTTGACTTCCTTGCCCGGCTTGCCCTCGGTCATCATGTCTCGGCCGAACTCGCTGGCAAGCACGACTACGGTCCGGGACAGGAGGCCTCGAGCTTCCAGGTCGCGAACCAGCCTGGCGATCGGCCGATCGATCGCTCGCTTCATTTGTGCGGCGCGTTCATGTCCGTTTTCGTGAGTGTCCCAGTGCCGGAACGGGATGTACTCCGAAGTGACTTCCACGAACCGCGCACCATTCTCGACCAGCCGCCGCGCCAGAAGGCAGCCGAGCCCGAATCGGCCCGTGTTGTACGCCTCGTATGAATCTTTCGGCTCCAGCGTAAGATCGAAAGCTTTCGATGCAGGCGACTGCAGGAGCCGGTTGGCATTGTCCAGTGACCGCAACAGACTGTCGCGCTGGTGATCGCTGCCTTCTCGCATCACCGGACTCTCGGCGGCCAGCTTCCGATACTGTTCGTATCTGCGTGCGAACCGTCCTCCGCTCATTTTGGCCGGGGGCTGCACACTGGCAACCGCATCCTGCGGGTCGACAATCAGGAACGGCCCGGCGTCGGTTCCGAGAAAGCCAGCGGTGTGGAACGATTTCAGCGGGTCGCTCTCGGCCCCGATCTCCATGTTCTGGCCGATGTTGATAAACGCTGGCATCTCGGGTGTGCGCGGGCCCAGCAGCTTGGCAACCCACGCGCCCATGTGCGGCACAGCGATGGACTGCGGCGGTTCGTACCCGGTGTGCCAGTGAAACTGATGCCGCGAATGGAGAATGAACCCGAGATCGCCGACCCGGTGAGACCTGATGAGGGTGCCCCGGTCCATCACCTTTGCGATCTCTTCCAAACCTTGAGACAGCCGAATGTTGTCGACGACCGTGGGAATCGAAGGAAACGTGCTCAGAACGCGTTTGCTTTCGAGACCGGGCTCAAAAGGCGTACGGCGCTTCGGGTCGAACGTTTCCGTCTGCGCCATGCCGCCTGCCATCCACAGCAGGATTACGCTGTCCGCGGTCGCCTTGGGGCCGCCCGAATCGTGTGCGAGCAGCCGCGGTGCACCGCCGGTCAATGCTGCAAGTGCAGCAGCCGCGCTCTGGCGCATGTACTCGCGGCGACTCAAACCTGTGAATAGATCGGGTGCACTCATCCCTATCCCCTGTTAATGAATGTACTGAAATTCAGGATGCATCAGTAGCGCCCAAAGCAGATCCTCAACGGTCTGAGCAGTCGGCGTGGACCCGACGATGCCGCTCGCAACGCGGCGCTCGGTGGCGCTCGGCGTGCGGCTTAGCAGACGCAGATACAACTGACTTACCAGTTCAGCGGTCGTCCAGGCTTGCTGCGGAGGCATATAGGGCGGCTCGCCTTGTACCCGCACCAGCCGGTCCTTATCGGGCTGTTCACGAAAGACAAAGAACCGCACCGCGGGCCCAACGTCGCTAACACGGCTGCGTTCGTCGACCGCGGCGAGCGCGCGAAAGCGAGTGAACTTCCGGCCATCAAGCTTCCATCGCAGCATTGAGGGAACAGGGGCGATAATTACGGGTTGCTTTTCCGTCTTGAGCTGCAGTTGCTCATTCCGGGCGGCAGCCGACGGCAAGGGTAAGTCAGCGAGTCTGACTACACCATCCGGCCCCTCGAGTTCGGCATTGGCCCACCCTGCAAGTACCCGGGCTGGGTCGTACGAGTCCACATCCTCGACGACGAGCCAGAGCTCTTTTGCATCGCGAACGTCAACTTCAACCGGGATGGCTCCGCCACGTACCAGTTTGCTGTCAAAGAGGTTCGCCGGAGCCGGTTTCAGTTCACCCAGCAGAGCTTTCGCCCCACGCTCCAAACGTCGTGACAACAGCGGGCCGTTCGTGAGTTCCAACGCCTGCAGCGTGCTTGCGGCAGAGCTTCGTTCGGTGTAGACCTGGTCGCGAATTGGTCGGCCGAGGGCACGGCTGAGTGGGTCCGATTTCAGGCGCCAAACGCGAGTGTAGGCGGCACGGGTTTCGGCTCGCGGGTTGTTGACCCGCCAGTCACCCGTTGAGACTGAGATCGTGTCCTCGAACTGCTCCGCCGAGAGCCGGCGCAGCCATGGCCCGCGGAACACGTAAGTCTTCGATGCCGCGGGCTCCGTGACGGCGTCATATTGGTACGCCCGGGAGGTCATGATCTGCCGGAGCAGGTGCTGCAGGTCGTAGCCATTCGCTGTGAAATCCGACGCGAGCCAGTCGAGCAGATCCTCGTTCCAGGGCTCAGCATCCATGTCGTCTGCCGGGTCCACTATGCCGCGTCCGAAGAGCTGCTTCCAGTAGCGGTTCACGATCGTTCTCGCGAAGCGGCCGTTCTGCGGATGAACGACCCATTCTGCGGCAGCCGCACGCCGCGACTCCACCGACTGTCCAAAGCTCACCTTCAACTCGCCCATGGGGAAGCTGGGTTCCGCCTTAACGCCGAGCGGGATATCACACCGCACCAGTTCCAGTTGCTCGTCGGAGAACATGGCCGCGAGGCCATACGTGTCTTTCAGCTTCCAGCGATTGATGAAGCTGTCGTGACACGCCGCGCATTTGAGATTCATGCCGAGGAACACCTGAGCTGCGTTCTGCGCAGCCTGCATCGCAGGTGACTGACTTGCACTGACGACACCTCGCCAGGAGACTCCGACAAGGAAGCCTTCTGCCTCACTGCCCTTCTGCGGGTTCAGCAGTGTTTGCACCATCACGTTGTACGGCAGGTTCCTGGCCAGCGCACCTTGCAGCCATTTGGTGATGCTCTTCCGTTCGCCGTGGTAAATGACGCCCTCGTCGTTGCGCAGCAGATCGTTCCAGAAGCTGATCCAGTGCTCGGCATAGGGTCCGCGTTTTGCGAGCAGCGAGTCGATGAGGGCTTCCCGCCTGGTGGGAGTGGTTTGCTGCTCGAAGCTTGCCAGTTCCTCAGGCGTCGGCGGCAGGCCCGTTATGTCATAAGTGACACGACGAGCGAACCGTGCGTCCGACACGACCGAAGGCGCGGCGATCTTCTGGCGGGCAAAGTATGCGTCAATGAACCGATCGATCGGGTTGGCAGCCGAACCGGCGGGCACCTGCGGAGTCCGCGGCGCGAGTGGAGCAACCCGCTCAGAGAGGATCTTTGCTCCGTCGAAGCTGGCTCCCTGATCGATCCACAGCTTGATGCGTGCGATGGTGTCGCTGCTGAGCGGTGGACCGGCGGGCGGCATGCGCAAGCCCTTACGGCCCTGCATCTTCAGAATCATCAGGCTCTCTGCGCCCTTACCGGGTATCAGCGCCGGACCACTGTTGCCGCCCTTGAGCAGATCTTCGCGGGTGTGAGTTCGCAGACCCGCCTGCGGGCTGTCCGCCGAGTGACAAGACATGCACTTGTCCGTGAGCACGGGTTGAACGTCGCGGACAAAATCGACTTTTTCCGTTCCCTGCGCGTTGACGCTGACCGTGGCGAAGATGAGTAACAGAACAAACCAGCGAACGTGCATGCGTGACAACAGCTCCAGTTCGCTAGCTTAACTGACGGCCTGGCGGCAATGTCTACGGCAAAGCGGGCCGGTACACGCGTACGGCAGATACCGAAGGTGCTGTAGCGCCTTCTGCGACCAGCTCGAGGCGGTGCTTTCCGTTACTCAGCCCCTGCGCCAGGATAACGGAATGCTCGCGTGTGAGATCGGAGCGGTCCGGTGCCTCATACAGGTCCTGAAACAGCGGGAGGACTGACCAGTGAATTACAAAACCCTCCGGCATAGGCTTCTTTCGGAGATCGTAGGCGCGCTTGATGGCCCAATCCCCAGGCTCAATCACGACACGTCCGGAGTTCGAGACGAACCGCTCCGTGCTCAACCCATTGCCGTCCGGGCCCGTCCGGCTGCCGATTACACGGAATCGGAACATCGCGGCGTCAGGAGCCACATCGAACAACTCAACGCGCCAATCCTCCACGAGCAGGGGCTTGATCGAGGACACCCGATTGATGGATGTCCAATCGGCTCCCCATGCTTCACTCGGACGAGAATGCACATAGAGTTCGGGAATCTGCGATGGTGGCTTCCCGTCAATGAGCACCCGCGCTCGAACACTTGGCAGTCCCGCGCCTGATACCAGGTCCACCCGGTTTCCATCGAATTCCACTACGAGCCTGCCCTCAAGCCACTCGACTTCACCGCCGACGCGAAACTCGCGCACACCACTTCCGCGAACAGGTGATTCCTCGTTCAGGCGCAGGTAAGGTTTTGTGAGTTCGGCCATCACAAAGTTGCCATGGGCGTTCAGATGTACTCCGTCACGCAACAGCTGCTTCGGTTCCAGACCACTGGCCTTCAGGTATTCCATCCATGGACGATGGATGTCGATGAGCTCGCAGCCATACTTCTCAGCAATGGATGGCAGGAAGGTCTGTGACCGCTTCGTTCGCGCCTCAGTGTTCGTGCCCGTCTCATGGTCTGTTTGGATCGCGATCTCTGCCGTGGTGTTCTCACGTATGCCGCGGATGATCTCCTCGTACTCCTTCTCAGCACCGTACACGTGAAAGATTACCAGGTCGGGGTAGAACGGGTAGACATCCTGCGGGAGAGTTCTGACCAGGTACGGAGAGGAGTAACCACCGATGGACCGATTCTCGATGACGAGATCGGCAGCGGGAAATCGTCGTCTAAGGTCCTCGGCAACCTGCCGCGACCAATCCTGCTTCGTGATGGACTGCCCATAGAACAAGATGCGAACCTGATTCCGGTGCTCCGGCGTGCTCTCGGCAAGCAGCCGCATCGTCCGCTGCAGGCGTGTGCCAAGGCGCGACACCTCGGCTGGCCCGGGTACGGTTGGGTACGCGGTCGGCTGGGAGTTCTCAACTATGACGGGGAGGTTCACGGTCGCAGCGGAGCCCTTTCCGTCCCACGCATACGCGAAGATCCGATACTTCCCGGGCTTGCGAGGCAACTCGATCTCGGCCTGACGAAGGCGAATCCATTTAACCGCGCCCGCGATGGGAGCGACAGACTGCTCGAAGTCACCGCCGACACGCGGGTCGTCCGCAACATCCGGCCGCACCTCCCATCCGTAGCGAAGCGCGTCGCCATCGGGATCGAACACGTCGAGGTTGCACAGCAGCCGGGAGCCTGGCGTGTAGGCCCACGGCTTCGCGCCTCCCACACGCGAATCAGCCATGTTGACGGTGATCTTCAACGGCCCGATCGCAGGAGCACGGTTCGCCGGCCACTTGCCCGTCCACAGAAACTGCATGGCGTCGATCGGAGCAGTGCGGCTGCCATCGGGGAGAAACATTCCGTACCACGTATGCGTTTTCTCCATCTTCTGGCTCCAGTAGAACGTGTAGGAGCCAAGGCTCTGAGGCCGCTTTGCCACTGCATGCTGGTATGCGCGAATGTAGAACTGCGCTTTCTCGGTCGTGGAGTCCTCGATCGGGACCTTCCATTGCGTCTTCTCGACCTGCCAGTGTCCCCGTGGACCAAACTCTGTCACGACATAGGGCCGTTTCCAGCCCTTTTTTGCGAGATCCTCAGGCAGCGTGAGCATGTCGGTGTACGCGTTCAGGCCCACTGCGTCGAGGTCGGGGCAGAACTCATCCAGCTCGTTGATGATGTGTCGGTACGCGTCGCCGAACGGCGTCAGCACCGGGTGTTTACCGTCGTTCTGGTGGATCATGCGGGCAAGCTGGTTCAGCTCCTTCCACATCGGAATCCGCTGCTCCCGTGTGGTGTGAATGCTGAGCTCGTTGCCCAACGCCCACATGAGAACTGCCGGATGGTCCTTGTGCTGCGTCACCATTTCGCGGATGCGTGAACGCTGCTGCTCCACCTGCTGCCGATCTGCATAATTGAAGCCGCGGCGAGGCAGCCCGAGCGGCAGATTAACCAGTACCGTCAGCCCTGACGCCTGTGCTCTGTCGAGATCGCGAGGTCCGGACCGCACTGAGTTGCCACCGACAGCCGCAAGCAGATCGAAGCGCATGTTCGCTACAGCACCACGGATGAAGTATGGCTTGCCGTCTCGTTCGAGCGAATAGCTATCACCCCGCTGGACAATGCGCACCGTAGCTGCGGCGGCATGCACACAGGTCAGCAGCAGCAGGGCGGCAACAGGTCTCATGTGTCGACTACCGTATCAGACCATGATCCGGCGGCACAGTGGTTCGCGCGTTATCTGCTTGACAGGTTCGAAGTCCCTTTACCTTGCTCTGTCGGTAGTCGTTCTGGCGTCTGCCGGTCCTGTGGACAACCCCGCGCGGCTGCCCGAAGCGAGCTCAAAAGAACCCGGTCCCGCCTGGGACCCAAGGCCAGCCTGGCAGCGCGCCACGGACGGCTCCTGGCGGGCGATCTTCCGTAAGCGACCGGTCGTCGCAGAACTCTCATCCGAGATTGTTCCGGTGGCTGGCAACGCTCCATTCCGCATTCCCCGAGCAATGACCCCACTTCCGGTTGAGGTGGCACCCCCGGTCACACCGCTGCCCCAGGGCGCGCCCGGACGGATGAAATTCTCTGCTTGTACGAAGCAGGTGAACTATCTGCCTCCGAAGAGCACAGCCGCGGAGGACCAGCGTTTTATCGCGACGATGGAGAAGGTGATCGCGGTGCTGAAGTCGAACCCGGCGTTTCCGCCCCAGGGCTTCGAGGTCGCCATGAGTTGCGGCTTCGAACGGCGCACAGACGGCACCGGCATTTATCAGGGCCGCATCACCATGCTGTTCTATCCGGACTCGGATAAGAACCACTACTGGCACGGCGGACTGGAAGTGCTGGTCAACGATCTCGGTGTGATGGGACCGCGTGCAAACGGGGGTGACCGCGCCAGCGATGGAAACCTGGTGTTCGATTCACCGTCGCTGTCGACCTATAGAGGAAAGCCGTGGGTTCCTGCCGAGCACTCGGTATGGGGTGGGATGTATCTGACGAAGCACGCGGGTGACATCTACAAGCCCGTGACATACCGGGAGTGGATCAACGAGAACCTGCCGAGACTTGAAGCGGAGTACGCCCAGTTCAAGGCGCGGGCTGAGGCAGCGCCCACCGTCAGGAACAATTTCGTCCGACGCAATTATCAGTCTATGTACGAGCGTTCGCTGATCACCTCACAGAGGATGCCGGCAGCCGAGCTCGACACACCGGTTTGGCTGTACGACCTGGCGCCGTCGGATGCGGTGAACACGAGCGCGACTCAGCAGGTGCGTCTGAACGTTCCCGGATACTTCAACAGAAAGTTACCGGTGCACGCGATCCAGCTCATCAACATTCTTCCCATGCACTCGAAGTACAACCATCTTCACGTCGTGCTCGAGAAGCTGGATTACACAGCACTCGAGGCGTTGATCCAATAATTACTGCGGTAGAGCGAACGCGACATAGGCTCCCCGGATCGGCTCCTGAGTTGCCGGTGTCAGACCCGCCTGAGCTGACGCGCAGAACACAATGTACTGCCGCCCTTTGATCTCATAGACCGCCGGCATACCTTCGAGCGCAGCGTTCAGCTGATGCTCCCAAAGGACCTTTCCGTCATTCGCATCGAGTGCTCGGACCTTCTTGTCGCGCGTTCCGGTGAAGATGAGACCGCCGGCGGTGACCACGGGGCCGACCTTCGGGAAGTGTGTCCCGGTATTGCGAATGCCCTTTGCCGCAAGCTCAGGCACCTCGCCAAGCGGGATCTGCCACTTGATCGTCCCCTGATTCAGATCGTACGCGGTTAATGATGTCCATGGCGGTGCAATTGGGGAGAGTCCGTTGCTGGCGATCATGAATCCAAACCCGCTGTAGTAGCGCTCGCCCGCCGAGGCTGCGAGCGCCGCGTCCTGCTTCGGATCCTTCCCCAGCTTGAGCATGGACGGCAGGTCCTTGGAGACCACGAAGAGACTGCCACTCGTCGGGTCGACGGCAGCGCCGCCCCAGTTCGCACCTCCATTGTTACCGGGCATCTGCACCGTGTTCCGCAGACCCGGAGGCGTGAACAGTCCTTCGTTGCGCGCGCTCATGATCTCGTCCCGAAACTTTGCCCGCTCTTCTGGTGTAAGGTACGGGCTCAGATCATCGGCTGTGAACTTCTGCCGTGAGAAGGGCGGCGGCTTCAGGGGAAAGGGCTGCGTGGGCCATGTCTGCTCTCCAGGCATGTCGGACTTTGGAACCGCGCGTTCTTCAATCGGCCAGATCGGCGCACCCGTCACTCTGTTGAACACCCAGACGAATCCCTGCTTGGTCGGCAGGGCAACCACGTCAACAGGTTTGCCGTTCTGGCGAATGGTCAGAAGCTTGGGCGCCGTGGCGCCGTCGTAATCCCAGATGTCGTGATGGACCATCTGGTAGTGCCACAGGCGTTTCCCCGTACGTGTATCGAGCGCCAACAGACAATCGCTGAACAGATTCGCACCGGCGCGATCCACGCCGTAGAAGTTGTATTTTGCACTCGCGGTGGGCGCATAGACAATGCCGCGCTTCACATCAACCGCCAACTCGCTCCAGACGTTCGCGCCGCCTACGCGCTTCCAAGCATCCTTCGGCCACGTGTCGTAGCCGTACTCACCGGCACGCGGGATCGTGTGAAAAGTCCATACCATCTCCCCGGTCCGTACGTCGTAGGCTCGAATGTCGCCCGGTGCCGACCCGTACCCCTGATTGGTTGCCGATCCGAGGATAATCAGGTTTTCAAACACCCTGCCGGGCGTCGTTGACTGCACCAGCCGTATCGCAGCAGGGTCGCGATCGAGGCCGAGTTTCAGGTCGACACGACCATCACGACCAAAGCTGCCGATCGGCTTGCCCGTTCGGGCATCGAGGGCGCGAAGAAAGTGGTTGCTCGCAAAGAGCAATCTGCGGTCCGTCCCGTCAGCGCTCTCCCAGTAATTGATCCCGCGGCTGGTGATGACTTTAGTGTCGGGTTCGGCTGGATGAACCCAGATCTCCTGCCCCGTAGCAGCGTCCAGCGCGATGATCGAATTGTTCCTGCCAAGCACGTACATCACGCCGTGCGCAACAAGCGGGTTGAAGAAGTACCGATTCCCATCGCCCGTCGCCCAGGTCCACGCGACTTCGAGTTTAGAGACGTTCGAGCGGTTCACTTGCGAAAGACTTGAATACTGCGCGGCATCCGCCGATCCGCCGTAGTCGCTCCAGGTCGAACGCTGCTGCGCGAAGGCAGGCACGAGGGCGAGCGCCAGGGGAAGCACGCGCAGGATTCTGAAGCAGCACATCTCTACATCATGCCAAGTTCGTACGGCAGGGTCAGCGTTCTGCCGGCGAGAGTGCCGCCCCCATGCACTCATGCCCTTGCGCTCGTCTGCTATTGTTTCCCGTGGATGATCCGTATCGCCAACGGACAAGGTTTCTGGGGCGACTGGAGTGAAGCGCCTGTGCGCCTGGTGGAAGACGGTCCGATCGATTATCTGACCCTCGACTACCTGGCTGAAGTAACCATGTCAATTCTCCGCAAGCAGCGGAGTGCCAATTCAGCCGCTGGTTATGCGCGTGATTTTCCCCCTCTGATCGGCAGACTCGCAAAGAGACTCCGGAGCCGGGGCGTGCGGGTGATAGCCAACGCGGGTGGGGTCAATCCGCAGGCATGTGCGGCGGAGGTACGACGGCTGGCGCCGGAGTTGATGGTAGCCATCGTGCACGGCGACGACATCTCGGACCGGATTGACGATCTCCTGCAGCGGGGACAGGAGTTGCGCAACATGGATACCGGCGAGCCCCTGGCCGGCATCCGGGACAAGCTGCTGAGTGCGAACGCCTACATAGGAGCCTTTCCTCTGGCCGAGGCGCTCGCCACCGGTGCTGATGTCGTGATCACGGGCCGCTGCAGCGATGCCGCACTCGCGCTTGCTCCAATGGTTCATCAGTTCGGCTGGGGCGTCGATGATCTTCATCTGCTCGCTGCTGGGACGGCGGCGGGACATGTGGTGGAGTGCGGTGCCCAGTGCACTGGCGGTAACTGTCAGGCAGACTGGCAAAGCATCCCCGACCTCGCAGACATCGGATATCCGATCATCGAGGCCGAGCCGGACGGCGTGATGACGATCACCAAGCACCGCGGCACAGGCGGACGCGTGGACAGCCGCAGTGTACGCGAGCAGATCGTCTACGAGATTGGCGATCCGACCGCCTATATGACTCCCGACTGCGTAGCGGACTTCACCTCGATTCAGCTCAGGGATGAAGGCCGCGACCGTGTACGCCTCACCGGGGTGCGCGGAAAGCCTGCGCCCGAAATGCTGAAGGTCTCCATCGCGTACGCGTGGGGATGGAAAGCCGTCGGCAGCCTGGTCTTCAGTGCCCCCGATGCTCTCGACAAGGCCCGGGCGGCTGATGCCATCGTACGCCGAAGGCTTGCAGATGCAAAGCTCGAGTTCGAGTCGATTCACACCGAGTATCTCGGATACAACGCGTGTCACGGCGATGTGGCGGTCAAAGCGTCAGATATCCCGGAGGTGCAGTTGCGAATCGGAGTTCGTGCCCGCGATCATGCACCGGTTGAGCGCTTCACACGCGAACTGATACCGCTCGTGCTGAGCGGCCCACCGACCGCGACAGGCTATGGCGAGGGCAGGCCTGCCGTCCGCGAGATCGTCGCCTTCTGGCCCGCATTGATTCCGCGCGATGAGGTGAAGGTGCGAGTCGAGGTAGTTTCATGAGGGTGCCCGTAGCGCGTATCGCCCACGGCCGCTCCGGCGATAAGGGCGATACGGCAAACATCGGTCTGCTGGCGTTCCGCCCGGATCAATACGATGTTCTATTGCGGGAGGTTACAGCCGAGCGCGTGCGTGAGCACTTGCGGCACATCGTGAAAGGCACAGTTACGAGGTACGAGCTGCCTAACATTCACGCGCTGAACTTCGTACTAACGCAGGCACTGGATGGCGGGGGGACGCTGTCGCTGCGCATCGACGCTCAAGGTAAAACACTCAGCACAGCACTGCTGCGGATGGAGATCGAAGTGAATGAGAACGAACTTTGAGTGAATCCCTGCTGGTCAGCCGCGAAGAACGCGTCCTGCGCATTACGCTGAACCGGCCGGAAAAGAAGAACGCGCTCAATGCCGAGTTGTGCCGTGGGGTCCTGAGCGCGGTTGAGGAAGCCGACGCAGATCCCGGTATTGGCTGCGTTCTGCTCGACTCGCGCGGGGACGTCTTTTGCGCGGGCATGGACCTGGATGAGACAACTACGCCCGAAGGTCAGGCAATCGCCGATATCCACGGCCGTTTGTTCACGATCGGCAGGTGGTTGCGCAAACCGCTCGTCGCCGCGATTTCGGGGCCGGCGCTCGGCGGAGGCGTGGGGCTGGTGGCAAACGCGCACATTGCTGTGGCTGTGCAGGGCTGCACGTTTGCTCTGACGGAAGTTCGCATCGGCATGTGGCCCTTTGCAATCTGGCCGGCAATCGCGCAGGCGCTTGGAACCAGGCGGGCTTTGTCCCTGGCTCTTACAGGACGTGTGTTCAGTGTTGCTGAAGCAGTGCAGTGGGGGTTGGTGCACGAGGTGGCTCCAGCTTTCGAACTGGATGACAGGGCGTTTGCGACCGCCGTGCACCTGGCCGGTCTAAGTGCCGCAACCTTGCGTAGCGGCCTCGAATTCGTGCGTGCGGTAGAGGGTCTTGAGGGCGAGGCTGCGGTGGCCCTGGCTCTCGCAAGGAGAGCCGAGGTGTTCCGCAGCCCCGATTTCCTCGAAGGCGTTGCCGCGCTGCGCGAGAAACGCCGACCGCGGTGGACAGACGGTTAGCTTAGCGCTGCCTTGTCGTACGGCCCGACCGCAAGCGCGCTGATAGTGCAAACAGTCCCGCTCCGATGAGACCCATGCTGCCCGGCTCCGGGACTGCCGCAACGGCTTCAGGAAGCGTCGTAAGCCCCGGCACAGCTTCGAACATAGTGTCGCCGACTCCGGTGAAAGCAGCGATGGGCTGCTGAGCGCCTACAACGCCGCCGCGGGAGATCTCCCACACGGCCGCATGCCCCTGGCGCCGGTAGTCTGAGGACGCGTACAGGCCCGATCCGGTGCTGGCAAGTGCGGCCATGAACGCCCCGGTCGCGAAAGGGGTGCGTCCCGAAAAGCTGCCGCCCGCTGTGATGTCAAAGACGCGGCTGCCGGTGCCGTCCCCTTGCTCCACGGCGTAGATTGTTCCGTTGTGCACCGCCATGTCCGTCACGGACCCGAGACCTGAGGCAAACGCTGGAGCGCCTGTTCGGTTTCCAGGCGCGAGCATCGTGACTTCTCCTGCCATCTGCTCGGCAACCAGTACACCTTGAGCCGTCGAGACCATGTTGCGTAGGCCACTGAACCCAAGTGCGTACACGGTTGAGGTGTTCCCTTCGGTGATGTCGAACACCTTGCCGTCCCACTGACCCGCAAACAGGCGGCCATCATGGAAGACGAGTCCCGTCGGCGTTTTCAGAGTGGCGTACTTCTCAAACTGTCCATCCGCGCTGATGCGAAGGATGGCGTTTAGATCAGTAAGAGAAGCGTACGCGTACTGACGATCGGGTGAGATCGCGAGTTGGCCGAACTGAAAGT